>DASSJP010000400.1:0-2335 GCA_035691165.1 Rubrobacter sp. | reverse complement strand
CGAACGGGAACTCTGCCTTCTCCCAGTAGTCGTTGATCACCGGGATGACGTCCCGGTCGGCGAAGGAACGGACCCTGTCCCGGATTCCCCTCTCCTCCTCCGTCAACAACTCGTCGATGAGGTAATAATCGGTGCCAAGGGACCGGGTGACGTCGGCAAGCAAGTGATCTCCTCCTTCTCTACGCCCCGCAAACTCTAGCATCTCTCTACGCTACCCGCGTAGAGAGATGCTATCTTCTACGGACTGGTAGACGCTGCGACTACGGGGAGAGAAGATGACACACCGGATACGCCGGGTGGCGGTGCTCGGCGCGGGAACGATGGGAGCCGCCATCGCCGCCCACTGCGCCAACGCGGGCCTCGAGGTGGACCTGCTCGACATCGCGCCGGACGAGCCTGACGCGAACAACAACGACGTCGTCGAAGCGGGCTTCGACCGGATGAAGAACGCCAGGCCGGCCGCGCTGATGAGCGGGCGGGTCGCAGAGCGCATTCGCCTTGGCAACTTCGACGACGACTTCGACCGGGTAGCCGAGGCGGACTGGGTCCTCGAAGCAATCCTGGAGAAGCTCGAACCCAAGCGGGAGCTCATGCAGCGGGTGGAGAACGTCGCCAGTGATGACGCCTTGATCTCATCCAATACCTCCGGCATACCGCTGCACCAGATAGCGGAGGGCCGTAGCGAGGGGTTCAGGCGCCGTTTCCTCGGCACGCACTTCTTCAATCCGCCGCGCTACCTGAAGCTGCTCGAGATTATCCCCACGGAGGACACAGACCCCGAGGTCGTCGAGTTCGTCCGCGATTTCGGGGAGCGGGTGCTCGGCAAGGGTGGCGTCATCGCCAAGGACACGCCGAACTTCATCGGGAACAGGCTCGGGAGCTTCACCGGGATGCAATCTGTGACTTACGCTCTGGAGAACGGTTACGGGGTGGAGGAGGTTGACGCCATAACAGGGCCCCTGATCGGCCACCCCAGGACCGCAACTTTTAGGCTGAACGACCAGGTCGGCCTCGACATCGCCGTCGGTGTCGCCGAGAACCTGGTCGAGGCCGCTCCCGAAGACGAGTCGCGCGAAGACATAAGACCCCACCCGAAGCTGAAGGAGATGCTCGATAAGAACCTCCTCGGCAACAAGACCGGCGCTGGCTTCTACAAACGGAGCAAGCGCGACGGCAAGACCGTCTTCGAAGTGCTGGACCTCGAGACCTTCGAGCACCACCCGCCGGAGAACCCGGAGATCCCCATAGCCAGGGAAGCTCGAGAAAGGGGTGATCTCGGCGCGCGCCTGCGCTTCCTGATGGATAGGGCCAACGAGGATCGCCACGCCCGCTTCATCCGGGACACACTGCTGCCGTACATGGCGTACGCCTCACGCAGGGTGCCGGAGATCTCAGACACCCTTGAGGACGTGGACCACGCGATGGAGTGGGGCTTCGTCCACCAGACCGGCCCCTTCCGCACCTGGGATCTGCTCGGCGTCAGGGAGACCGCCCGGAGGATGGACGAAATGGGCATCGAAGTCGCCCAGTGGGTGCGCGAGATGCTCGAGGCCGGCAACGAGAGCTTCTACACAGAGAAGGACGGCAGGGAGCTCGCCTACAGCCCGATTGAGGGGAGCTACCAGCCGGTCCGCGAGGACCCGATGGTCATCTCGCTCGACCGCCTGCGCGAAGAGGGAAGGGAGCTAGCACGCAACGACTCGGCAAGCTTGCTCGACCTGGGCGACGGCGTCCTCTGCCTCGAGTTCCACGCCAAGGGTAACTCCATAGACGCTGCCATCGTCGAGATGGGCAACAGGGCACTCGAGGCGCTCGATGAGGGTGATTGGGTCGGACTAGTCGTCGGCAGCGAGGGAAGGAACTTCAGCGTCGGGGCGAACCTCGGCGAGATCGCCCGCGCCGCGAGCAACGGGAAGCTGGATGAGATTGGAGACAGCGTGGACGCCCTGCAAAACCTCCTCATGGGCTTCCGCTTCGTCCCCACGCCCGTCGTCGCCGCGCCGCGCGGCCAGACGCTTGGCGGGGGGCTCGAGATCTGCCTGCACGCCGACCGCGTCGTAGCCGCCGGGGAATCCTACATGGGCCTGGTCGAGGCGGGGGTCGGTCTGATCCCCGCAGGCGGCGGCACCAAGGAGCTGGCGCGCAGGCTCGTCTCCAGGCCGCTCGGCATGACCCCCGACGCGACGCCGCTCCCGTTCGTGCAGAAGGCGTTCGAAACCATAGCGATGGCCAGGACCTCATCCAGCGCCCTGGAGGCGCAGGAGATGGGATTCCTGGATGAAGACGACCGGATCGTGATGAACCCGGACCACCTCCTCTCAGCCGCGAAACGCGA
>DASSJP010000399.1:0-5478 GCA_035691165.1 Rubrobacter sp. | reverse complement strand
GACGAGCCAGCTCATGTAGAAGTCGTCCTGTTCAGGCTGGTATCATTAGGTATTGAGTTAGGAGGAGAGCAGGGCAGACTGGATGAAGCAAACCGTCATCGAAGACACTAGTGTGAACAACGCGGATACGCCTTCCTGGTTCAGGATGAAAGCAGTTGCCGTACACCTGTACACGGCGAGCGGCGCGGTGCTCGCGCTTCTGATGCTCGTGGCCGCCTTCCAGGGTGAGGCCGTAAAAGCGCTGTGGCTGATGCTCCTTTCGCTCCTCATCGACAGCACAGACGGTCTCCTCGCACGCCGCTTCAGGGTCAGCGAGGCGCTTCCCTTCTTCGACGGTGCTCTCCTTGACAACATCGTTGACTACATGACCTACGTCTTCGCCCCCATAGTGTTGCTATGGAGCGGAGGGTATCTACCTGACGGCAACGCGGGGATTGTCCTCGCCGCGCTGCCGCTCCTTGCCTCCAGCTACCAGTTCTGTCGCGTGGACGCCAAGACTGAGGACCACTACTTCCTCGGCTTCCCGAGCTACTTCAACGTCGTCGCCTTCTACGCCATCGTCTTCCATCCCGGTCCCATCGCCATCGCCGCCGTGCTCGTTGCCTGCTCGTTCCTGGTCTTCGTACCCATACGCTACGTCTACCCGACGCGCACGGTCGCTTTCCGGGGACTTTCGCTCACCCTCACGGCGCTCTGGCTCGCGAGCTACGCGGCGATACTCTGGCAGATGCCACATCCGGATCCCCTCATCCTCGCCTTCTCCATCCTCTATCTCGTCTACTACTTCGGCCTCAGCCTCTACCTCTCGGGCAAGCTGCTGGAGGCTCGGCGGCTCGAAGAAGAGATCGCAGACTAGGGCGTTCCGGCGGACCTATCCGCGTCCTCCGGATTCCTCGTCGAGCGAACATAGTCCGTGCGGCATCGATCAGGGAGGACCACGTGGCCGGACGATCAGACGGCCCTCTGAGGGATTCCGTCATACTGCGGGACGTGATTGAAAGCGACCTCCCCGTATTCTTCGAACACCAGCTCGACCCTGAAGCAACCCGTATGGCCTCCTTCCCGGCCAGGGACAGGAAAGCGTTCATGGCGCACTGGACCAGAATTCTGGCCGACGAGACGGTCTTCACGAAGACCATACTCCTCGACGGGCATGTGGCTGGCAACGTCGTGAGCTTTGTGCAGTCAGGCGAAAGGGAGGTGGGATACTGGATCGGCAAGGAATACTGGGGCAAGGGCGTCGCCACACAGGCGCTCTCTGCGTTCCTGGACCAGATAGACACGCGTCCCCTCTATGCCCATGTCGCCCGTCACAACATCGGCTCTATCCGGGTCCTCGAAAAATGCGGGTTCAGGATCTCCGGCGGGGAGCCAGAAGAAGTGATCCTGATACTGGGATCGAAAGACGAAGCAGTATGACAAGCGTACTCACGGCAGAGAGGAGCACGTAGGTGACGACCGAGAGTGGGAGCCTCTTCGTTGGCCCGGAAGAAGGCAAAGCCATCCCCAATCCGATAGGCGGGGGTATGGTGGTCAAGGTACGCGACGGGGATACCGGAGGCGCCTACTCGGTCCACGACAACGTTATTCCGGCCGGGTCTCCTGGTCCACTTCCCCACCTCCACCGCGACCACGAGGAGACCTTCTACGTACTCGAGGGTGAGCTGACCGTGCGTGTAGAAGCGCGCAAGGTCACGGCTCCAACAGGCTCCTTCGTCGTGATACCGCGCGGTGTCGTCCACCAGCCCTCGAACCCAGGGACGGAGCCAACCAGAGTATTGCTCATCTTCTCCCCCGCGGGGATGGATCGCTTTTTCGAAGAGGCGGCCGAGGGACGCATGCCGCTTCAAGCAGTCCCCACAGATCCCGAGGTCAAGGAGAGACTCGAGGCCTTCACCACGAAGTACGGCTACGAGTTCGCGGAGTTCCCGCAGTAGAACCTGCGGCCTGATCTCCCCTCCATCCGTCGCATTGACGCGCCGTCGTGCCATGTTAGGCTCCCTGCGCACCCTGGAGACCGAAAGGAAGAACATGGCCCTAAACGAGGCACTCTTGAGGCGGTTGATCGAGACTCCCGGAGTATCAGGCCGGGAGGAGCGGCAGCGCGAGATCGCTCGCGAAGAGCTTGACACCCTGACCGACGAGGTCCGCACCGACGCACTGGGCAGCGTCATCGGGACGAAGAAGGGAGGCGACTCCGCACGCGTGATGGTGGCCGCCCACACGGATGAGATCGGCTACCTTGTCAAACACATAGACGATAAAGGTTTCATCCGCCTGCAGACCCTGGGCGGTCACGACCCTGCGAACATGGTCTCCCAGAGGGTCATCGTCACGACCACCGAAGGTGAAACTCTGCGCGGCGCGCTCCAGCCGGCGCGCAAGCCCCCGCATATCGCCCGCGACGAGGAGCAGAAGCTCCCGAAGGCCGACGAGTTCTACGTCGACCTCGGCATGGACGCCGAGACGGTGAAGGAGAAAGTGCGTATCGGTGACTACGTGGTCATGGACCGCACCCTGGAGAAAGTCGGAGACAACTACATCGGCAAAGCGATGGACGACCGCATCGGCGTCTTCGTCATATACGAGGCGCTGAGGGCTATGGGCGAGCACGAGGCGACCATCTTCGCCGCCGCGACCTCGCAGGAGGAGGTGGGACTGCGCGGCGCAGAGGCCAGCGGCTCAGCCCTGAAGCCGACGGTCGTCGTCGCGCTCGACGTGACGCTGGCGATGGACGTACCTGGCGCGGGGAACGAGAACACCATAACCGAGCTAGGCAAAGGCGTTGCCATCAAGATCATGGACGGCTACTCCATCTCTCACCCGAAGCTCGTCGAGCACCTCCGCGCCATCGCAGAGCGCGAGGACATCCCCTACCAGATGGAGATCCTCCCCTCAGGCGGCACCGACGCGGGAGGCGTCCAGCGCCTGCACGGCGGCATCCCAGCCGTCACCCTATCCATCCCCTGCCGCTACGTCCACACCCCGAATGAGATGGTGAGTGCCGCGGACGTCGAGGCAGCCATAAAGCTCCTGGCCCGCTACCTCGAAGAGGCCCACACCGCAGACTACGCGCTCTAGAACATGGACAGGGCGATCGAGGAGAACGGCGCCGAGTTCCTGATTGCGCTCGGGCGCGCGGCAGGAGCCGAGATGCGCGACGACGGGCGGGTGCGATGGGTGATCGGCAACTCTCCCATCGATTACCACAACTGCGTCGTCCACGCCGACCTGGCCCCCGAAGAGGCTGACGAGGAGATCGAAGCCTCCCTGCAACGTATGCGGGTACACCACGTTCCTGGTTCCTGGCACGTCGGGCCGTCGATGCGCCCGGAAGACCTTGGCGAGCGCCTCGTCGCCCGCGGCTTCGAGTACGGCGGCGACGATATCGGGATGGCGGTGGACCTCTCGACGCTACCGGAAGAAGTGCCGGTACCAGAAAACTTCGCCGTCGAGCGGGTGCGCGGCGAAGCGGGGCTCGCGGCGTGGGTCGAGGCGCTCGGTTCCGGCTTCGGCGAAGGGCCTATCGAGGCAGAATGGGTCGGGGAGATGTACCGCAGGTTGGGGTTCGGAGAGGAGGGACCGTGGCGGCATTACCTGGGGCAACTGGATAGCGAGCCTGTGGCCACTTCCACGCTGTTCTTCGGGGCCGGAGTCGCTGGGATCTACTTCGTCTGTACCGTCGGGCACGCCAGGCGACGGGGTATCGGGGCTGCCGTGACGCTCGCGGCGCTTCGGGAGGCGCGGGATCTCGGCTACAGTGTCGGCGTCCTCGGTTCCTCGGAGATGGGATTCCCCGTCTACCGCAGGCTCGGCTTCGAAGAATACTGCAGGATCGGGCTCTACGAGTGGCGTCCCGGGGAGGCGACGACAAAACGAGATGCCTGATGTTGTAGCATGTGCGTTCGACGTTCGAGCGAACACGAACGGAGGGAACTTCGATGACAGACAAGACCTACGACCGGCCGCCGGAGATGGCGCTCGATCCGGGCTCCGAGTACCACGCCAACTTCGTCACCGAGAAGGGCCAGGTGAAGGTGCGACTCTTCGCCGAGGAAGCGCCCGAGACGGTCAACAACTTTGTCTTCCTGGCGCGCGAAGGGTACTTCGACGGGACGACCTTCCACCGCGTCATAGAGAACTTCATGGTCCAGGGTGGAGACCCGACGGGCACGGGTACCGGCGGTCCTGGCTACAGAATACCCGACGAGTTCCATCCTGACCTGCGACACGACAGGCCCGGCGTCCTCTCGATGGCGAACGCAGGCCCGAATACCGGCGGATCGCAGTTCTTCATAACACACGTGGCGACGCCCTGGCTGGACGACAGGCACGCGGTCTTCGGGGAGGTCGTCGAAGGGATGGAAGTGGTGAACGCCATCAGGGAGCGTGACCCGCAGCGCGACCGCGAGCCCGGCGAAAGGATAGAGCGGGTCGAGATCGAAGAAGGCCCACGTTCCTGACTCCGCCGCTGAGTGCGGAATCAGCCGTCAGCCCATCGGTAGACAGAGGAGCTTCTTCACGACGGCGCATCCATTCGATATTCCGAAATAAGAGGCAGCGACTACCTTCTTCCTGAAGTCTGCTTACCCTGGGCCGCCTGCACGGCTCGGCGGCCAGAAGCGGAACAGGGCTTCCCCGATCAGGGTCTCCTCCGGGACGGGACCGAAGAAACGCGAGTCGTAGGAATTCGCCCGATTGTCCCCCATCACGAAGATGTTTCCCTTGGGGACCGTGACCGGGCCGAACGAGCAGGTTCTGGGCTGGTAACGTATGCAGGTTCTATCGGCGACGTACGGTTCTTTCTGAGACTCCCCGTTCAGGAAGAGCCTGCCGTCCCTGAGTGCTATCTCATCACCCGGAAGCCCGACGACGCGTTTTAGCAGGGGCTCCTCTCCGCCTTCGGGGTCGCGGAAGAGAACTATGTCCCCGCGCTCCGGCCCCTCGATATCGTAGGCGAGCTTGTTAATGAGGAGCCGGTCCCACACCTGGAGCGTCGGGACCATGCTCTCCGAACCAACGTAGAAAGGGGATGCGATCACGGGTCGGACGAAGCCGAAGACGAGGACGAAGGAGATCAGGAGTATGACGGGGAGTTCGAGGAGGCTCCTGATCAGCGCTCCCCGCCGCACGGGTCGGCGTTGTTCCTCGCTCATCCTAGATCAGGCCGATACGATCCGGCGGCCAGAAGCGCAGGAAAGCCTCACCCTCTATGTTCTTCTTCGGCAGGGGCCCGAAGACCCTCGAGTCAGCGGAGTTGCCGCGGTTGTCCCCCATCACGAAGACGTCGCCCTTCGGAACCGTGGTCCGCGCGTAGAAGCTCCTGTCCGGTAGCTTCTTGTTCGTGTACGGCTCCTTCTGGGGCTCGCCGTTCAGGAAGAGCCTGCCGCCACGGACCGCGATCGTGTCGCCAGGTAGCCCGACGACGCGTTTTATGAGGTCCTCTTTGGGGTCGTCGACGCGCGTGAAGACGACGAT
>DASSJP010000398.1:0-2328 GCA_035691165.1 Rubrobacter sp. | reverse complement strand
GAACCTCGTGGCCGGACCTACCCTGCGAAGGAAAAAGAAGAAGCCCGAACAGAACGGAGCACCCTGGACGTCCATTGGGGAGGTCGGGCTCTCGGGTGGCGAGATGCTGGAGAGGGAGATCTCGGGCGAGCCCGTCCTGTTCGTGAAGCTGGCGAATGACCTCTACGCCTACCGCAACATGTGTCCCGGCTGCGGCGAGTCGCTGGAGGGAGGCAGCCTGAAGGTGGCGGATCTTGGTTGTCCGGTATGCGGACGTCGCTACGACGTGCGCCGCGCGGGGAGGTGTCTGGACGATCCGGGGCTGCACCTCGAGCCCGTTCCACTGCTCGTCGGCGACGAAGGTGCGGTAAAGATCGCGCTCCCGAGCGCGGTGGGCTGAGGCGTATGGCAGGCGAGGGCAACAGGAAGACTTCCTCGGCTTTCTCCTCGCTGCGCCGGTTCGCCAGGGAGGAGACAGAGAGGGCCGCGGAAGCTGCCGCCCAAGAGCAGGCAGCCCGGGAACAGGCTGCCCTGGAAGTCTGCGAGTTGTGCGGCGAGACGATACCGTCTGAGCACAGGCATCTGTTGGAGGTCGCCACACGCGAGATCCTGTGCGTCTGCCGGCCTTGCTCGATCCTCTTCGATAGGGAGGCGGCGAGCGAGGGCCGCCACAGGCTGATACCCGACCGCCACCTTTTCCTCGAAGACTTCGAGATGGACGATGCCCAGTGGGACAGCCTGCGCATCCCGGTCGACATGGCTTTCTTCTTCCACAGCGCGCCCGCGGAGAGGGTCGTGGCTTTCTATCCGAGCCCGATGGGACCGACGGAGTCGCTCCTGAAGCTTGGCACCTGGGAGGAGTTGGAAGGGCGCAACCCCGTGTTGAATGGGATGGAGCGGGACGTCGAGGCGCTCCTCGTCAACAGGGTGCGGGGGGCGAGGGAGCATTTCCTCGTCCCCATGGACGAGTGCTACAGCCTGGTCGGACTTATCAGGATGCACTGGCGGGGCCTCAGCGGCGGCAGGGAGGTCTGGGAGGAGATAGACCGTTTCTTCGAGAACCTGAAGAAGATCTCCAAGTCCGTTGTGAGACAAACCTGAGAAAGGAGTCGTTGGATGGCGGACATAAAGGTAGGCAAGCCTGACACGAGGCCGGATGCGCCAGCGCACACGCCAGGGGTTCGCCAGGGCAACGAGCCTGGCGGTATCGACAACGATCCCGGCTTCTACTATACGGGTGAGAGAGGCGCCGGGCGTCCGAGCGCCAAGTCAACGGCCAGGCGCTCGACCGGCATCAACCCCGAGTCCAGAGACCCCATAGACCCGAACAGCCCGAACCTTTCGCCGGCCTGAAAGAGACATTGGCCATCGGTCTCGACACGACAAATCTGACTGCAGAGAGGAGTCAAACAGAGCTTGACAGGGCTGCTTACAAGCTGGCGAGGGACTTTCTGACTGATTCGCTCTCGCAACTCGGGGTAGAGGATGCGTCCGAAGTAATCGAAAGATACCTGCACGTCTCGGCGGCAGATCGGCCCGAGACCATAAGCGGACTCTACTTACGGATTCTGGAATCGGGACAAAGCGCCGAGAGAAAGGCGAAGGTTATCGGCGGCGCCATCGGTGGTGTGAGTAACCTCAAGCCGGTTCTGTGCGACTTCGAGCCGGCGCTGGTGCTCGAAAAGTATGCCTCCGAGCGAGAGGTGTTCGAGGACATTATGGTCCAGCTCCAGCCAAGAGGCAGCATTAATCGAACCGCGAAAGGTCTCTGGCCGATGTACTGCCGGACCATCTTGTCGGGCGCGAAGTTCCTATCACAGTTTTCTTCGGCGAAGGATTTCTATAATTGGGTGGACTTCTTCGACGATGACGAGCGGGCCAGGCCGGCTCTGCCGATGCTCGTAGCGCAGGAGATATACGGGATCGGTTTCGCTCTGGCCTGTGACTTCCTCAAAGAGCTGGGTTACAAGAACTTTTCCAAGCCCGACGTGCAGATAAAGAACATCTTTCCCGCACTCGGACTTTGCCCCTTCGGAGCCAGCGACTACGAAGTATTCAAGGCGATAGCCAGAGTGGGGCGAAACGCCGGTGTGACTCCTTACAATGTCGACAAGCTGTTCTGGCTGGTCGGCAGTGGAAACCTCTACGAAGACGAGCACATAGGGAAGAACGGCAGGATCGGCAGCCGCAAAAAGGCATTCATCGCCCTGGCCAGACCAGCATTGGAGCAACTGCGGGCGGAGGAAGCACAACGCTATGCCTGATCTGGACTTCCGTATAGAGGGTGCCGAGATTCTGAAGTTCGCCGCCGTTCCGACAATTATTTTCAAGCTGCGCATCGAGAACCCG
>DASSJP010000397.1:0-5674 GCA_035691165.1 Rubrobacter sp. | reverse complement strand
GGCAGCCGGTGTTGGTCCCCTTGTCTATGGCAGGACTACGGGACAACAGCGCGTGAGTGTCGGTCTGTCCGCCATTGTCCTGTAGTGGGCCGAGGAGCGGGTTCCGGTTCAGGATGTCCGAGCCTCCAAAGCCGACCGCGCCACTGGTGTTCCTGATGAGATTGTTGCCCTGGCTCGAAAAAGTCCCGAAAGCATCGGGACCCGAGCTGGCGGTGTTGCCCGCGACGATGGTGTTGCGAAGGATGGCGGTGCCGCCGTTGTTGTTGATGCCGCCACCTCCCTGACCCGCGGTGTTGTTGGTCACCGTCGAGTTGATGAGCGTCATCGTGCTGTTCGCACCGTTGTTGAAGATGCCGCCGCCGCTGAAGGTGGCTTTGTTGCCGCTCACGGTGGAGTTGGTGAGCGTCATCTCACCATTGTTGAGGATGCCGGCGCTACCGTCTGAGGTGTTTCCGCTCACGGTGGAGTTGCGGAGCGTAAGTTCGCTGCTCGGACCGTCGTTGTAGATTCCGCCTCCCCCGGCTGCCTTGCTGCCGCTCACCGTGGAGTTGGTGAGCGTCAGAGAGTCGCCGTCGTTGTAGATGCCGCCGCCCTCCAGGATGGCGCTAGGAGAGGTGGCAAGGCCGTTGCTGATGTTTAGTCTGTTGATGACGGCGGTGGCGTCATCAGCGATAAAGAAGACCCTGCTAGCGCCTTTGGCGCTTACCGTGAGTATCCTCGCCCCTGGCTTCGGCTTCGGGCCGTTTATGGTCAGGGAGTCCGGCTCGTTGCTAATCAAGAGGACTCCCTGAGTTAGGTCGATCGTGCCGCTGAGACCCGGGGCGAAGTTGATGGTGTCATTGCCCAAGGTGTGGTTGGACTGCTGGATGGCTGCCCTCAGCGTACACTGTTGCGGGACGCTCGTTGAGCACTTCCCATCTTGGAGAAGATTATCCGTGCCGTCCGCGGTAGAGTTGACGGTGAAGACTGTCGGCTCGATACGGTCCAGCGTGCCGACCTCGGTCGCTGAAAGGGCGATGTTGTCGTAGAGGCGGATGCGTGCAACGGATCCGGCGGAGTGCTCGATGCCACCCTGGTTGTCTATGAAGAAACGCAAAGTGTTGTCGGCGATGACAGCATCGCCTGCCGTGTCGGTGAAGGAGAGCTGTTGCACCCCATCGACGTAGCCCACCACCGTCCCACCAGCCTCGCGGGTAAGGACCACTTGAACGTATTGGTTTGCGGCGATGGGGGTCGATCCCTGAACCGCACCCTGAGTTGATCCCCTGTAGAAACTCAGCTTGCTGGTCCCTGCGACGTTCTCGATGTAGAGCCCGTTGTCACTCGCACCGTTCTTGAAGTCTATGATCCTCCGGAACCTGCTCACGTCGCTGCCTACGTTGTTGAGCTCGAAGAGCATCACGATGGTGTAGGTGCCGCTGGAGACGACGCCCGTTGTGGGCGATAGTTTCACCCCATTGCCTTTGGGAAAGCTAAGCACCTTGCGCGGCGCGCCATCGACCGTCGCATTGGTGAATGTGTTGGATTTTGGGCCTATATCTTTGAGAGCGGGAGCGCTGCCAATGGAGGAGCTTCGCGTGTTCTGGAACCGGTAGTCGGCTTTGGGTACGCTCTGGGCGAATGCGCTGTGCGGCGAAGCAAAGAGGAGCAAGACGGACACTAGCGCCGTGAGGACGAGCGCCTGCAGCAGCACCCTCGCCAAACTGCTGCCCTTTGCCCATCGGTGGCTGTAGATCATTTGGTCGCTCCAGCTCCTCGGTGGTGCGAGTAGAGTTGTGGCTCCCTGCCTTGTTAGGTAGCGAGATCACCTTACATGCCTCACGTCTGAGGGCGCATCCCCCATATGGCGTATCTTTGGAATTGTCTGGACAACTTTCGTAGGGAAACCCCGCACGAACGACAGCGGCCAGACCAGGCCAATAATGTCGCAACGTATGGTTGTAGCGGTGGTTGGCGATACCGGAACGGTCAGGGCCACTACGGGTTACGCCTGTGCACCTCGACATCGTCGGGAAGGGAGACCCAGGAATGCCTGCGCTCCTCGTAGACCGAGACCGTCGGGGGAGGAAAGCGTGCGTCCGCAAAGGCCCCCACAGGAATGGCGATGCGTTGTTCGTCACCTTCCTCGACGTAGAAGACCGTCGACCCGCATTTCGGGCAGAAGGTGAACGTGAATCTTCCGCCTTCGTCTCCCACCCGAACGAACTCCATGCCATTGCCCTTTACGGCCACGGACTCGCTAGAGAAGCTTGCCTGCGCCCCAAAGACGCTACCGGTTCTGCGTTGGCAAGCGTAGCAATGGCAGACAGAGACCCTGATCGGTTCTCCGATGACCTCCGCCCGGAGCTGACCGCAACTGCAGGATGCAAGCCGAACTGTCATTTGGACTCCTACGGGATGAGCTGTGGTGCCTATGTGCCGATCATACCGCTCGGTGCCTGAATAGATCGAACCCGAAGCTCTTACCCGAGGGAAGGTTTGCGCTGGAGGTGAAACGTTTTGACTTTCCTTCTTCTTCCCACCCAATTCTCCAAATCTCTAGGCCCATGAACCAGGTGATTTTATGGGTCTTGTCCTGGCCCTGTGGCGGTGGAAACCCTTCGCCATCTAAAGTGCTCGGACGTTTGCGGGGCCAGCCGCTCAGGAGTCCATCTGCTCGACCCACTGAGCTCTCCACTCAGGCGCCTCAAACGGCTCGGCGTAATAGCGCCTGTCCCGCCATATCCTCCCGTCTTTGAGCTCGATGATCATCACCATGTCTAATGCCTGCCCGGCGTAGTCGTTGACCGCCTCAACGATCCACAGCCCATCCCTTACCAGCACTCGGCGCAACCGGATAGACGGCGAGTTGGGGTAAGCCTCCTGGAATCTCCTCATGTTCTCTCTGCCCCGGACGGATTCTCCAGACTGGGGCATCTCCATCACATAGTCTTCGGGGTGGTTCGCCTCGTACACCTCTTCGGGGCTCAGGGTGGAAAAAAGGTCCGTGAGGAAAAGGTGCGCCTCTTGATCGTTCATCTCTTCGAGGTTTGGCACCCGCTGCTCAGCCATCTCGCCCCTCCTCTACCACAGTCTCGGAGGCCCGTTAGACCTCCCACCATCATAGTGCCCCATTGTTGACTCCCATGCACCTGCCGAGAGCTTGTTCATCTACGTATGGGAGGGTGGAGCGGACGCCAGGCGGGCATTGCGATGGTCAGAGGCAACCGCGGGCCGGGTACTGTGATATGGCGAAACCCGACCCGTAAATAGTAGGGCGGGGGAAAGGAGAGGCCACCCTACATGAATCCGCCACAACTGTAGCACACTTCGGACGTTTTGTATTCTAGCGCACATTTCGGTGGGATGAGACTGGACAATGGTGACAGGAAGCGGCCCTGCGCTAGAGCGAGGCGGCTGCTACATCACCGAAGAAGGTTCGAGCGTCTCGAAGAAATATGCCATGAGGCATACAAAGATACGGCACCTGGCAGATGTACACGAATGTACATCATGTTACTTTGATGGAAGCAGGCCCGCGACCTCCTGGGGGGTAGCTTTCAAGTCAGTTAGCATCTCCTTTCGGAACGTGGGCCCGCCCTAATAAGTCAAGCACGCGCCGATGAATTCAGGGTGAGTTTCGGATGAATTGCGGACCACCAAACTGCCGGCGGTCCTTGGCTGTCTGGACCGTGAGCAGGCCATGATCTTCAGAGCCTGAGGAGAAGGTCCTCAAAGATACGCTATATGGCAGATGCATCTGCCATATGGCAGATGCATCTGCCGCTGGTCCTTGCCTATAGTCGGATGTTCGGACAAGATCCAAAGGAGTAGAACAACGTGCGAGCGGAGCAGACTGTCTCAGAGATGGTGGTAGAAGTCTTGGCGCGCCAGGCCGAGGCGATCTCAGAGAGGACGGGGCGACCTTTCGAGGACGCCTTCGCGGAGGTGCTGATGACCCCTGCTGGGCGCCAGCTCGCCGAGTTGGCCGACGGCCCGCATCGCCACGAGAGGGCCGCCGAGTGGCAGGCGGATCTGACAGCCGATCGCGAAGCCCAAAGGCAATGGCCCGCCGCCCTCCTCCTGCGCGGATGGGAGAGTACAGAGGGCCCCACGACGGGGCAGGAGATCGAAAAGCGCATCTTGCTCGTCGAAGACAACGAAGAGTTCAGGGAGGCTTTCGCGCGGATGCTGGAACTCGAACTGGCTCCCGAACTCAACGTCGCCTTCGCGCAGGCAGACTCTCTGGCCGAGGCGCACACCCTGCTGCATGAGGAGGGAGGGCTTGACGCCGCGCTGATCGACATAGGGCTGCCCGATGGAGACGGGCTGGACCTCGTGCGTGAGCTCGAGGGGGAGGGCGGCCACATGCCGGCGCTCCCCACGCTCGTGATAACCGCGGACCTGGACCACTCTGTGGCCGCCCGGGCGATAGAGGCGGGTGCGAGAGGGGTGCTCTCCAAAATGGTCTCGGTGAGGGAGACTGCGGAGACGGTACAGATGCTGATTGGTGCGGGACGCTCCACTGGATGATCTCCATCTTCCCTCAACCGTAGCCACGTCACTCACGGCCTCGCCCTTCCACTTATTATCCCGAGTGCGGATTGCAGGCTTGCGTGGGAGCGGTGCGGCTACATCACCTAAGCTCGCATTAGGCGCCTTCTCCGAAGACGGTTCGGGTGAAAGAGATATGCCAAAAAGATACTCCATGTGGGGGATGCGCCCGCGGTAAGCACGCGTGTACGCTTTCATCGCATCCGTGTATTGGGGCGTTTGCTCAGCGCTCCACCAAACCCCGACAGAAAAAGGGAGAGTGAGCGCCATGATCAGGAACGCGGCGGGCAAGATCATGTGGGTGGGCAGGGCTACGGTGTTCATCGTCGGGCTCGCCGTGATACTCGCCTTGGTGGTTGGGATCGCCTCCGCCGCCCTGGCTGGCACCGGCGTTGGGGATACGTTCAACCTGGGCAGACTCAACACGGTCAACCGCGTCAGCCAGCTGGTGGGCTCGACGGACAACGCCATGCTACGCGTGGACAACAACAACGCTGGCACTAACGCTACTGCCCTCGACCTACAGGTAGAGCCCGGCCTCACCCCTATGAAGGTCAGCTCTTCCACCCAGGTGAGCAACCTGAATGCCGACCTCGTAGACGGACGCAGCGCCTCCTCTTTTGTGGCGAACGGCACCTACAGGTTGGGGCAAGGACAGGAAAGGGCGGGCACCCCGTTGGGTGACAACAGCAAGGTTTTGAGCCAGGCGTGTCTGGCTGGAGATAGGCTGCTCTCTGGGGGACCGGCCAGCGTAAATGTCAACTCGGACGTTCTGGATAGCTTCGCGACAGACACCAACAAGTGGCAGGCGAGAATAAATGACTCGGCCGTCTCAGGAGGAGACGACTTTACCGTGGTGGTGCTCTGCGCTGACCAATAAGGACTTGTTCGCTCTGACCAGGGAGGGCCGGAGCCAAGCGGCCCTTCTCTCTCGCTCTTATCACCCTAGCGAGGGTAGCGCGAGAGCGGGAAGAGGGTTCAATGAAGCACGTAGGGGAGAGGCTCTCAGACCTCCGCCCATAGGGAGTTACCAGAATCTCACCATGATCCATTTCCTCGTAACGTTTGTCGTAACGGTTGGAAGACGTACCGTCTACCCCTCGGGAAACGAGACGCCCGACGTCTCAGCCGAAGGCACCAG
>DASSJP010000396.1:0-4953 GCA_035691165.1 Rubrobacter sp. | reverse complement strand
GTCTACAAGGGGACGAGCGGGAGCGGCTTCAGGGTCGAGGACTACGGACCCGGGCTCATCTCATCCTGCAACCTGGACGATAGAGAAGACGGGGATTGGGCCCACGAAGTGAAGGACGGGATCGCCGTTGACCCGGTCCTCGGTCGTATCTACTTCTCCGTGGAGCCGCCGCAGGGATTCGTCCTCGCGCGTCTTCTCGTGACGTATCACTACGCCTTCAGCGCCGACATGGGCGGCGGGGAGTACGACCGCGCATCCTCCATCCGCACGGAGTCGCAGAGGATAGAGCGCGTGGCGATGCCTGAGATACGCGCCGCGATCCAACAGCTGGACCGGGAAGAGCCGGCGCTCGCCGCAGCGGAGGATACCCATCCAGGCATCCAGGAAGCCCTGACGGACCTCGGCCCGCAGGGCGGCGTAGTCGAGGTGCTAGACAGCGGTCGCTACGAGAAGCTGCCCTCGAAGATAAACGTGGGTCAGGCCCAGAGTCTGAGCGTGCAGGCCGCCGACGGGCACCGGCCCTCCATTGTCCTCGGGGGCGAGCTGGAGATAGAGGGCGGTGCCGACGCCGAGGTGACGCTCGACGGGTTGCTCATCGCCGGAGGCGCGTTGAAGGTCAGCGGCGGGTTGCGGCGCCTGCGCCTCGTGAACTGCACGCTCGTGCCCGGGATCAGGCTTGGACAGGACAGCGAGCCCGGGCAGGGCTCGGAGCCGAGCCTGAAGGTCGAAGCGGATAACGTGGAGGTCGAGATAGACCGCTGCATCCTGGGTGGGGTGAGGATCGAAGCCGGCGGCGAGGCGCGCATCACCGACAGCATCATCGACGCGACGGACACGGGCAACGTGGCCTACGCGGCCAGGACCGGCCCCGGAGGACGGCTGCACATCAGGAACAGCACCGTCATCGGCGGCGTAAACACTGACGTGCTCGAGCTGGGGTCGAATACGATCTTCCTCGGGAGGGTGATAGCCCGCAGAAAACAGGAAGGCTGCGTGCGCTTCTCGTTCCTGCCGCTAGGCTCCGAGGTGCCGCGCCGGCACCACTGCCGACCGGAAGACCAGGCGGAGGCCGGAAGGATCCGCCCGCAGTTCACCTCGCTGCGCTACGGGGACCCGGGCTACTGCCAGCTCGGGCGGCATTGTGCCGAGGAGATCCGTCGCGGCGCCGACGACGAGTCTGAGATGGGCGCCTTCCACGATCTGTACGCGCCCCAGCGCGAGGCGAACCTGCGCGCGCGACTAGAGGAGTACCTGCGCTTCGGCCTGGAGGCCGGGATCTTGTACGCAACGTGAAAGAGGAGGACAGCCCATGAAGGCCGATCTCAGCCGTCTGACGTTCGATCCGACAAGGCGCTACAGCGGCGTTCTCATGCAGCAAGGGCGCGTGCAGCTCGACTCGGAGTGGAACGAACAACAGGAGATCCACCAGTACCGCGCACAAGCCGGGGCTGGAGACGTGATCGGGCCGCGGGGCACCCCGATCGATCAGGACGGCGAGGCTACAGGCTTCGAGATCACGGCCAGAGACGGGGGGCTCTTTATAGGAGTGGGCCACATCTACGTGGACGGCATCCTGTGCGTGAACGAGAGTGATGGTCCTCTCCCTTACGAGAGGCAGCCGGATCTACCGTCTGAGGTCGATCTGACAGGATGGATGGCCGGCGCCGAATCGGAGGACTTCAGGCCTGGGCTTGTCTACCTCGACGTCTGGGAGCGGCACATCACGCACCTCGACGACGACCGCATACGCGAGGTGGCGCTCGGCGGTCCTGACACCACGACCCGCAAGCAGACGGTCTGGCAGACGAAGGTGATGGCGCTGGACCCTGATGATGACGACGCCGCACTTCTTGCCAGGTACGCCGAGCTGCGGGACAAACCGAATCCAAGCAAGGCCGAGGGAGAGGAGCTGGAGAGGATCTCACCCCGGGCCGTAGAGATATTGGACTCACTTTGCGAGCGAGGCGGAGCGGCGCTCGACGCGCTGGGAGAGCCGCCCACGGGTACCTTGAGCGCGCAGGCTGAGGAGGAGAGCGGCGCTACTGGCCCGTGCGAGATCCCTCCTGGCGGCGGCTACGAGCGGCTGGAGAACCAGCTCTACCGCGTCGAGGTGCACAGGAGCGGCAATCGGGTCACGGCCAGGTTCAAGTGGTCGCGCGACAACGGGTCCGTCGCCACGGGCATCGAAGAGGTGGACGTAGGGAGCAAGGAGATCACCGTCAAAGACACGGGCCGCGACGAGTTCCTGAGCTTCGCCAATGGCCAGTGGGTCGAGGTGGTTGACGACAACACCGAGCTCAAGGGAGAGTACCGGACGCTGCTCCAGATCGACAAGCCCGTAGACCACGCGCGGCGCATCATCACCGTCAAGCAGACCCCGCCTTCGATCGACCCCACTCTTCATCCCAAACTGAGACGCTGGGACCAGCAAAAAGGGGCGACGGAGAACGGAGTCCAGCTCACGGACACCGGAACGGAGCTGGAGGACGGCATCGAGGTGAAGATCGCCAGCGGCCAGTACAGGGCCGGCGACTACTGGCTGATCCCGGCTCGCACGGCCACAGGCGACGTCGAGTGGCCGCGGGCCGACCCCGAAGTCCCCGACTCGGGCCCAGCCGAGCTCCCCCCCCAGGGCGTGAGACATCGCTTCTGTGCCCTCGCGATAGTCGCGACTTCTGGAGAGAACAGGCTCACCGTTCTGCACGACTGCCGCAACCTGTTCCCCCAGTTGACGGACCTCACCGGCTTCTTCTACCTCGGTGGCGACGGGCAGGAAGCCATGCCTGGCAAGGAGTTGCCCGAGCCGCTCAGGGTCGGTGTGGCAAACGGGCAATGGCCCGTAAAGGGAAAGCGAGTCGAGTTCGAGATCCTCGACTCGGAAGGCAGTCTCCAGAGCGAAGACGACACCATCACAGGCGAGAACAGCCTTGTCGTCCTGACCGACGCCGAGGGGGTGGCGTCATGCAGATGGACGCTGGATAAGAACGTAGAAAAGCTGGTCCAGCGGGTTAAGGCCACGCTCCTCGACGTCGAGGAAGGTACCCTTCACCTTCCGATCCACTTCAGCGCGAACCTCAGCGTTGCCTCCCAGGTCGCCTACGAACCCGGCGATTGCGAGATCCTCAGGGACGACGAGACGACCGTCCAGACGGCCATAGACACGCTCTCCCACCTGAGCAGCCTATTCTACTTGAGCGGCGACGGGCAACACGTCTCTCCGGACGACTTGGACCTCGATCCGCTGGAAGTCCTTGTCGTCAACGATTGCGGGCCTGTCAGTGGAGCCAAGGTATCTTTCGAGGTGAATCAGGGCAACGGCACCCTGAGCGATGAAACAGTCGAGACCGACGACAGGGGTGTGGCAGTTACCAAGTGGGCGCTGGATCCTGATACCCCTGTCCAGCTCGTGACGGCGACGCTGGCGGATACCTCCGGGACACGCGGGCCGACCTCCTTCGTCTTCACGGCCACCCTGAACAAGACCCAGGCCAGGCACGTCTCCTACGACCCCGCAAACTGCGAATTTCTGGCCGAGACCACAACGGTACAGGAGGCCATAGATCAACTATGCCAGAGAAGCGAGGGGCCAACAGACACAGGCTTCCACGTCGTCGAGGTGCTGAAGATCAGCGACGGACATCCGCTACGCAACGATAGCGAGCTGCCTGTTGAAGAATTCATGCGCGGTCTGCGCATCAACTTCGACCGCGAGGTGGAGTCGAAGACGGTCAACCCTGCCACCTGCTTCGTCACTATTGACCTACCCTGGCCGATCACAAGTGATGAGAGAGGGTTCTTCCACGTGGAGCAGATAGTCGGTTTCCAGCCGCTCATCCTCCGGAGCACTCCTGACCCCGGCGGGAAGACGATCGTCTGGGTTCCTGGCTTCGAGCAGGCCTTTACCAACGCCCTCAGTATCATGGGCAACTTTACCAGACGGATACCCGCGCGCCTGACGCTGAAGGGCAACTTCATCACGGCGAAGGGAGAGCCGGATATATACCTGGACGGTGATACGTTCGGCGATCAGCGAGACGCGTCCGGAATAAGGCGGCCCTCCGGTGATGGTAGACGCGGTGGAGACTTCGAGATGTACGTGTGGCTGACGACCACCATAGTAATAAACTAGTGAAAGGGCGATCTGGTTGTGTGAACTAGAAAGGCACCAACGAAAACCCGGCGCATGATCAGAGGATCGGAGCCGCATCAAAGACAGTGACCTGCGAGACTGTCGAGATCGCGAACAGGAGTAAGATTATGAGCAAACCCGTTCAGTTCCAGGAGTGGCCTGACAGCCTGAGCGTCCCGTACGGTCCGTACCGCGCGGTCATAGAGCGCGTGGTGGACGGCGATACCGTCTACGTTCTCGCCTCTTTAGGGCTCGACGAGTACGCTTACCGGATGATCCGGATCAGGGGCGCGAACGCGCCCGAGCTGTTCTCGGGGCCGCCCGAGGAGAGGGAACTCGGGAAGGCGTCCAGGGATTTCCTCGCCGAGCTCCTCCCCGAAGGTACAAGGTGCAGGATCGTGACGGAACGGGACATAACCACCTTCGGACGCTACGTCGCTGAAATAGAGCTGGAAGACGGCACGGACGTGACTACCGCGCTGATCGATTCAGGACACGCCGCACCGTACCCAAAATAGCACTGCTGCTCCGTCACAGCCTGTCATCCTGGTGGGCGCAGGCGATGGGTGGCACGATGCCCGTAGGCTCAACCGCTCATTGCGCTACGCCCACCGTCGAGGAAAGATCTGCTGTGGACGCGCAGACACAGGCACGATCCAGCGTTTTTCACGCGCTCTCGTCTCTCAGTAGTCTGGTGTAGAGAGAGCGGGTCTCAGGAGAGGGTGAGGTGCCATACTCCTGAGAGAGTATCTGCTCACACATCCTGTACTGGTGCAACGCCCTTGCCCTTAACCCAAGCCTCGCGTAGCAGCGCATCAATAGAC
>DASSJP010000395.1:0-4362 GCA_035691165.1 Rubrobacter sp. | reverse complement strand
GCTGGCCTCCGTCCTCGGGGCTATCCTCTCTCTTCCGGAGATCTTCCTGATCGGGCCTGTGTCCGCACTCGTCCTCGGGGTAGGCTCGGCGGCGAGCTTTCTCGCGGCAGGCTACCTCGCCCTCGGCCAGCATCGCTGCCCTTCCAGCGTCCCCGCCCCTGATACGGGTCCCAGCCTCGCCGCACGGGCCGCGGTGAACGAGCTGATGATGTGCGGCCTCATACTGACTAGCTGGCCCGTTACGGTCGGTACCGTCGCCGTCCGTGTCCAACGCGAGGCTACGGAGGCATATTCCCTGTTCGAGGAGAAGGGCTGGTTCTCCGACCCCGCCTCCTACCACAAGGACCCGCCGCCCCTGGAGAAACCTGAAATCGAGACTATCGAGCGCAAGGGTAGGAAGATAGAGCAACTCACCTTCGAGAGCCTCTACGAGCCGCACGAGGACGAGCCTGGCCGCGAGCGCTGGCTCGGATACAGACGTAACCCGACGGCGTGGGCGTGGATCCTGCGCCATACAGGTGAGCCGCGCCCGTGGCTCATCTGCGTCCACGGGATAAGGATGGGCACCCTGAACAAGAGCCTGATCCGCTTCCAGCCGGAATACCTGCACGAGGAGCTCGGGCTCAACCTGATCATGCCCGTTCTCCCCATGCACGGCCCGCGCGATACCGGCGGCCTTATCAGCGGAGAACGAACGCTCTCGGGAGACGTTATGGATACGCTGCACACGGGGGCGCAGGCAATGTGGGACCTCAGGCGGCTCATCTCATGGCTGCGCGAGAGCGAGGAGGCGCCGGCTATCGGGGCGCTCGGCCACTCACTCGGCGGCTACGCAGTCTCGCTGCTCGCCTCTCTGGAAGATGATCTGGACTGCGTGGTGGCGGGCAACCCGGCCGTCGACCCCGCAATCCTGTACTGGAGCAACGCACTCGCCATCGCAACCCATTCCCTGAGTGCAGAGGGCATCCGTGAGGAGACGTTCAAGGCGTTACTGCGCCCCGTCTCTCCGCTCGCACTGGCGCCCGTGGTCCCGCACGAGCGCAGGGCCATTTTCGCCGGCGTCGTAGATCGGGTCGTGCCTCCGGTACAGGCCCACAGCCTGTGGCGCCACTGGGAAGAACCGCGCATCGGCTGGTACCAGGGAGCCCACCAGCGCTTTATACGCGCCCCCGAAGGCCGAAAGGTCCTCGAAGACACCTTGCGCGCAGCGGACATGCTTCCAAAGGAGACCGGCGAGTCGCCTTCTCAACGGTAGGATGAGTTGGCATAGTAGACCAGCAGCTTCTCACCGCCGGGCGCAAGCTGGTACCAGCCGCGCTCGACGAGAACAAGTCGCCTGATAACCAGCGTCCGCAGAGCGGCCTCGTAGTGGAGCCGTTCGCCCGGAGCGAGACTTCGCGCCTTCGTGATCAGTCTCTCTTCAGGCACGGCCTCCTCCGGGGCTTCGAGCAGGGCTCGGGCAACGAACGGTACGGCTGCATGCGGGATGGCCTCGTTTATTGTCCGCATGAGAAGCCCGGCCAGGAGCTTGACCTCTTCGATCCTGTCTTCTCGCCCAAGCTCTCGAAACTCGACCCCGCGCGATGCGGCGTACCCGCGCGCGGAGATCGGCGACGCAACGCCGACGGCGGCGTATCCGAGACGGAAGCTGCCGCCGCGCCGCGCTTGTATCAGGTTTCGAACCACTGAGCCAGCTGCCGAGGCTAAGAGGCCACCACGCCCACGAAGTCCTGCCTCGGGACCTCCGGGTTGCAGTAGGCTGTGGTCTTCTATCACCCAGTCGTAGTTGACGCCGACGGGAACGAAGAGGATGTCGCCGATTTCGGGGTCGAAACGCCTGAGCATGTAGTCGAGGAGACCAATCTTCGGCGCGCGCGGCTTACCGTCGCGACTGAGACCGCCCTCGGGGAAGAAGACCTGCGTGAGGCCGCCTTCGATGGACATCTGGACGAAGCGCTCCAGCACCCGCCGGTAGAGGTCGTCTCCCGAACCACGACGCACGAAGAATGCGCCCATGCCCCCGATCAAACGCCCCAGAGGCCAGACGCCGGCCCACTCCCCCGCCGCGTAGCTGAGGGCTGCACGGTGCGCCGTCAGGTGGGCGAGGAGCACGTAGTCCATGTTGCTCCTGTGGTTCATCACGAAGACCACGCTCGCGTTCTCGTCAAGGGCCGAGAGACCTATCTCCGAATCGACGCGTACGTCGTAGAGAGACCTGGAGATCCAACCTGCCAGAGGGATGCCGACCCGGAAGTACAGGAAGGCGTTGAACGAAGGTACGATCTCACGTGCATACTGCTCGACCCTGGCCATCGCGACAGCCATAGAGATGTCATTCTCACGCGCATAGTTCTCGGCGGCCCCGAGAAGCTCGGGGTCGTGGGTGAGGCGGTGAATCAAAGCCCTGCGGCGGGTGAGCTTGAAGGTTGGCAGCTTGATGCCCCTGCGCCCCACCTCATCGACGACCCTCTCGGCCCTCTGCCTGAAGAACCAGCGGACGGCGGGAACAAGCCGTCCCGCTACCAGAAACCCACAGAACAACAGCACGGCGATGACCAGCCATACTCGCCTGCTGCTCCTGCTTTCCATTTAGATCTCCCCGTCGGATCAGACCCCGGGGACGCAGTATAGCCCGTAGTCCAACGCTCTTTACGGGCTCTCCTTACCAGCCAGGCGTGACAGCACGCTCTCTGCTTCCTGCACGAGCTGTTCGACGATCTCGGCCGCCCCCTGCTCTTCCCTGAGTAGCCCGAGCCCCTGTCCCGCCAGCAGCGGTGAGTGATCCCCGTCGTCGTCGGCCTTTGCGGCGCCGTAGATGTCTCCCGCCGCCGCGCCGTGAAGCAGCCAGCCAAGCGGCTCGGGACCGTCGCGCAGGTACTCTTCGGCCAGCCGGTTGCGGAGGCCACGCGCCGGACGCCCGGTAAAGACGTGCGTGACGACCGTGTCCGTCTCGACGGCTCTCAGGAGACGCTCGCGGTACGCACGATGGGCCCCGCTCTCTCTGGCCACGAGAAAGCGGGTTCCGAGCTGAACCCCGGAAGCTCCCAGAGCGAGCGCGGCGACAAGCCCCCGTCCGTCGGCGATACCGCCTGCGGCGACTACGGGAACGTCCACCGCGTCGACGACCCGCGGCACGAGAGCCATCGTCCCGACGAGCGGCGCATCTCCACCGGGCCCAACCTCGAAGGTAGAGCGGTGTCCCCCGGCCTCCGCCCCCTGGGCAACGACGATATCCACGCCGCGCTCCGCCACGCGCACGGCTTCTTCGACCGTAGTGACCATCGCCGAAACCAGAGCGCCTTCCTCGTGTGCCCGTTCTATGAGCTCTCCCGGGTCCCCCAGCGCCACGCTCAATACTGATACCCTCTCCTCGAAGACGATCTCCAGTTGCTCCTCCAGCGGCGAAGGCGGCAGGGTAATGTCGGTGCGTCCAGGTGGCAGGCCCAGTCTATTCCTGAAGCGATCGAGGAAACGCTGGACCGATGCCACGTCCTCGTTCCCCTCTCCTGGAGGCGCGATCAGGAAGTTGATCCCGAAAGGCCTGTCCGTCCGCGCCTTGACCGTCCTGATGTCTTCCTGCAACTTTTCGGGCGACACCCGCGCCCCCGCGAGCACCCCGAACCCTCCCGCCTCGCATACGGCGCAGACGAGATCAGGCGTCGTCCACCCCCCTGCCATCGGCGCCTGGATGATGGGGTAGCGAATCCCGAGCAACTCACAGAGCGGAGTCGAATGGAAGTCGTGCGATGACGCCATGATTTACCTCCCCGGCAATTGGACGCAGGATCCATACGAGACATTATTCGTCCCAGGCAAATATAACGCCCGATTCCGCTACACGAAAGTCGTCGGCTACTTACAGACGCTCGAGCACGGCGCACTTGAGGTAGCGTGTCTCGGGGATAGTCAGGACCTCGGGGTGGTCTGCGGCCTGGCCTCTCCATTCACGGACGCGCAGTGTCGCTCTTGCATCGGCGGAGGCGGAGCGAAGGGTATCCTGCACAAGCTCGCGCGAGAAATGGTATGAGCAGGAGCAGGTGATGAGGGTGCCGCCGGGGGCGAGGAGCTTCATCGCGCGAAGGTTGATCTCTTTGTAGGCCCGGATCGCACCCGGCAGGTCCCGCTTCGCTTTGGCGAAGGCGGGAGGGTCGAGGATCACGGTCTCGTAAACCTCCCCCGCGTCGGAGCGCTCGCGCAGCAGATCGAAGGCGTTCCTGCGGGTGAAAGTCACGTTAGCAAGGCCGTTTAGTTCGGCGTTGTCGCGCGCGGCTTCGAGCGCGGCCCCGCTGGAATCCACGGCCTCCACCGATTCTGCCTTGCGGGCGGCGTGCAGCGCGAAACCTCCTGCATACGAGAAGACGT
>DASSJP010000394.1:0-5761 GCA_035691165.1 Rubrobacter sp. | reverse complement strand
CCGCCCCCTCGTGCGCGGCGGAGTCAACGCCAAGAGCGAGCCCGCTCACCACGCAAACGCCCCGCTCGGCGAGCGCCAGCCCTAGAGCGCGGGCCGTCTCGATGCCTGTAGCAGAGGCTTTGCGCGAACCAACAAGCGCGACCGCGACCAACTCAGGCACCTCGCCATCCACGAAGAGCGCGGGCGGTGGGTCGGGTATGCTTCTCAGGGATCTGGGGTAACCTTCGTCTGCCAGCGTAACGGCCTCGATCCCCTTTTCCCCAAGACGGTCCTCTATGGCATCTGGGTCGAAGCCTCGCTGCAACTCGTCGAATGCGCGTGAGGACTTCGAGGAGAACTTCTCCGTCAGCTCGGCGAACTCCGTCTCGAGAACGGCCTCGGGAGAGAGGTTGCCAAGACGCGAGACCAGGCTGCTCCCGACTCTGGCCTGCAAGATCGAGAGGAACAGGTACTTGCTCCGGTCGCTATCTTCCAACTAGGTGGGACCTCCGGTAGTTGAGCGCCTCGGCCAGGTGCTCGGCGGCTATCTCCTCTTCGCCCGAGAGATCCGCGACCGTACGGGCCACCCTCAATACCCTGTCGTGCCCTCTGCCCGAGAGCCCCATCCGGTCAACCGCCCTGGAGAAGAGCGTCTCCGCCTCCCCCCGCAATGCGCACACCTCCCGCAGGAGACGCCCGGAGAGGGCCGAATTCGGAGAGCCCTGGCGCGATATCTGTATCCCACGCGCCGTGCCGACCCGCTCCCTGACAATATTGGACGATTCCGCCGGCTGCTCTTCTCGCAACTCCTGTCGCGTCAGGCGTGGGACGTCGACGAAGATGTCCATGCGGTCGAGCAAGGGACCCGAGATGCGTCCCTGGTAGCGTTCGATCTGGCCCGCAGTGCATCGGCACACCCGCCGTCTATCTCCCGCATATCCGCAGGGACAGGGGTTCATGGAACAGAGTAGCGTGACCCGCGCAGGGTAACTGAGCGTCGCAGCTACCCTTGAGATGGTTACGTAGCCATCCTCCAGTGGCTGGCGCAGGGCCTCGAGCGCCGTCCGGCTGAACTCGGGCAACTCGTCGAGAAACAGCACACCGTGGTGTGCGAGCGACACTTCTCCAGGACGCGGGTTGCTCCCGCCACCGGCGAGCCCGGACGTGGACACAGTATGGTGAGGCGCCCTGAACGGCCTATGCGTGACGAGCGTCCCGTTACCCTCCCCACTTGCGCTGTAGACTTTGGTCACTTCTATGCGCTCCTCCATCGTGAGCGGGGGCAGGATGCCGGGCATCCTGCGTGCGAGCATCGTCTTCCCCGAGCCCGGCGGTCCACTCATGACCACGTTGTGTCCGCCTGCCGCAGCTACTTCCAGCGCCCGCTTGGCGTAGCGCTGCCCCGCCACGTCAGCAAAATCCTCGACTCGTGCGGCAACATCGCGTCTCTCCTCAGGCGCAGGCTCAGCAGGCGACACCCGTGCATGATCCCCAAGGAACTCCACCGCCTCTCGGAGGGTCCGCATCCCGTATACTTCGACCCCTCCTATGACCGCAGCCTCCGTCGCATCCCTCTCCGGAACCACGAGACGTGGTAGCCCCTCCCTTCGAGCACCCTCCGCCATGGAAAGAGCCCCCTTCACGCCCCTCACACCTCCGTCGAGAGAGAGTTCCCCAACAACGCCGGCCCGTTCCAGGCTCCCTGGCGCCAGTGCGCCGGAAGCGGCGAGGATGCCCAACGCGATCGGAAGGTCGAAAGCAGGTCCCTCCTTCCTGAGGTTCGCCGGAGCGAGGTTCACTATCACCTTCTTCGTCGGGAACTTGTAGCCGCTGTTGGAGATGGCTACCCTTACCCTCTCCCTCGCTTCCTGTACCGCCGCGTCAGGTAGACCCACGATCGAAAACCCAGGCAACCCAGGGCTCACGTCTACCTCGACCTCCACAGGAAGCGCGTCTATGCCGAACAGGCTCAGGCTCCTCGCCCGGCATACCGACATCAGCGATGTTCCCCGTAAGCCAACACCACACCCCTAGCACACCCTCTCCCTCATGAAGAATCACGAAAGAGTTCCACCAGTATACACGAAGGTAGTCGCAAATACTATACGAATGTTTAATATATTATACGAACATAGATGATTTATGCGCATTTTGCGGAGAGCTGGTTCTGCTGCAGCTGACTTGAGCAGACCGCTTTAGATTCTAGAAAGCATCCTCCACGTGGTGTATGCGGAGTTTGTCCTTGTCTGCGAGTATCCCCACGACGTCGAATCTCAGGGTATCGAAGGCGGGGTCCTGGTCGGACAGGTATTGCTCGGCCAGGGAGCGGAGGGTGGCTTGTTTTTGGGGTGTGACGGCTTCCAGCGGGTCGCCGAAGCCGGTCCCGCGGCGCAGTTTCACTTCCACGAAGACTAGGGTGTCGTCTTTGCGAAGGATCAGGTCGATCTCCCCGTAGCGAGTCCTGTAGTTGCGTTCGATGAGGTCGTAGCCGCGTCTGGTGAGGTAGCGAAGCGCGAGGTCCTCACCCCAGGTTCCGGAGGACTTCGCTTTCAGTCCCCCACTCCGGTGTAGCTCAGGCGGTGGACCCGGCAGGGACCGAGTTCCATGAGGGCGCTCCGATGCTCCGACGTACCGTACCCTCGATTGCGCTCGAACCCGTAGCCTGTGTGGTGCTCGGAGAGGACGCGCATCGCGTCGTCACGGACGACCTTCGCCACGACACTTGCGGCGGCGACCGCCGCACTCTTCAAGTCTGCCCTCGGCAGACAATCCACATCGGGGCCGAGCGCCAGGTTGCCGTCGGCGAGGCTACATCCGGCGCGGGGTCTCAGGGATTGGAGAGCTTTATTCAGGGCTTCGCGGTTCGCAAGTCCCACGCCGTGGCGGTCGATCCACCACGCCGGGAAAGCCACTATGGAGACGGCATCGGCGCGGCGTAGCAACTCGCCAAAGACCCTCTCCCGCAGATCCGGGCGCAGCAACTTCGAGTCGTTGATACAGGAGATCTCACCCTCGCCGAGCACCACGGCCGCAGCAACGAGTGGCCCTGCCAGCGCGCCGCGACCAGCCTCGTCGGCCCCTGCGAGCGGCCCCCGACGATGCAGAATCCAAGCCGCGTCGAAGGCGTAGAGGGAGCTCTCCTCCGTCGGGCGAGCCCCGGACAACGTTTGTCCTTACTTCGCCTTCTTGACCCTTGCCTTCTTGCCTACCTTATCGCGGATGTAGTAGAGCTTCGCGCGCCGCACCGCGCCTCGGGTGGCAACTTCTATCTTCGCTATCTTCGGGGAATGGAGCGGGAAGATCCTCTCCACGTTCACCCCGAACGAATTCTTCCTGACCGTGAACGTCTCGTTGATACCGCCGCCCCTGCGGGAGATACATAGCCCCTCGAAGACCTGTATTCGCTCTCTATTTCCCTCGATGACCCGATAGTGTACCCGCACGGTGTCGCCCGGCTTGAACGTCACGTCCCGCTGCTGCAAATTCTCGCTCGTTATCATGCCTTCTCCTCTCGTGGGTGGATCTCCGGATGGCTAGGGCGACCTCCTTCCGGTCTCCCTGGCCCGCGTTCGCGCCTCGCGCTCGCGCCAGGCGCGGATCTGCGCATGATTGCCCGATAATAGCACGCCTGGCACCTCCTCTCCATCCCAGACGGCAGGCCTAGTATACGTGGGAGGGCCGACCACGTCCTCGGCGGAGAACGACTCTCCGACGAGGCTCTCCGCGTTCCCGAGGACACCCTGGAGGCGCCGGATCGCGGCGTCCGCGAGCGCCGCAGCAACGATCTCACCGCCCGAAAGCACGAAATCTCCGAGTGAGACGGCCTCGGTCGCGAGCTCCGTCCACACCCTCTCATCCATCCCGCCATAGCGCCCACAGATGATCGTGAGATCCAGCCCAGATGCGACCTCATCTACGTAGTCCTGGGTCAGCCTGCGTCCCGCAGGCTCCGTGAGAACGACACGCCGTTCGCGTCTCACTTCCCTCGCCGGAACGCCGTAGACCTCCTCGAGCGCCCGCGCCACGACGTCTACCCTGACGACCATGCCCGCGCCGCCGCCGTAAGGCATGTCGTCGATGCGGCCATCAGGGGAAAAGTCACGCAGGTCGAAGCTCCGGTAGCCGACTATGCCGTTCTCAATCGCCCTGCCGACGACACCGATGCGAACGGTAGCGTCGACCGCTTCGGGGAAAACGCACAAAACGTCTATTCTCTTCATTGAGCTAGCCTTCTGGCGGTTGGATCACGACCCGCCCCGTCTCTAGGTCCACCTCGGGGACGTGTTCCATAGTGAACGGGACGTAGAGGTCTTCGTCCTCTATGCGAACGACGAGGACTTCGTGGGCGGCGGTTTCGAACGTATCTTTCACCGTACCGAAGACCTCACCGTCGTCGTTAACGGCCGTGAGGCCGACGAGGTCAGCCACGTAGAACTCACCCTCATCCGTAGCATCCAGCTCGCCACGGTCCAGGAACAGCTCCTTACCTCTCAAAGAGTCAGCATCGGCCCTGCTATCGACGCCTTCGAGATCCAGCAGAAATCCTTTGGGAGTCTGCCTTGAGCCAGAGATGCGGCGCCTCACACCGGCAACGACAGGTTCGGAGTCCTTCCTGAGGTGTCTGCCCGAGCCGAGGGCGCGCACCCGCACGGTGCCGCGCACCCCGTGCGGTGCGACCACGACCCCGACCGCCACCGGATCGGAGAGCTCGTCCACGGTCTCTAGTCCGGGACCTCCACGGTGACCCGCTTGCCGAGCTTGACGGAAGCGGCCTTGACGACAGTACGGATCGCCCGAATCGTACGTCCCTGGCGGCCGATCACACGCCCCATGTCGTCTGGCGCCACCCTGAGCTCGAGGTCCACCCGCGAGTCCGACTCGGTCCCCGAGACCTCGACCTTCTCCGGCTCGTCAACCAGGGAGCGTGCGAGGACGAGCAGCAGGTTCTCCAACTGCACCACGGCTGGCTAGAGGACCCCGGAGATCTTCAGCAGGTTGCGGACCTGGTCCGTCGGCTGCGCCCCCTTGCCTAGCCACTCCCTGGCCTTCTCCTCGTCAACCTTGATGTCCGAAGGCTCCTTCTGCGGATCGTAGGTCCCGATCCTGTCTATGAATCGCCCGTCGCGCGGGCTGCGCGAATCGGCGACGACTATCCTGTAGAAGGGGTTGCCCTTCGAACCGTGCCTTGCGAGCCTTATCTTTACCGCCATACCATCTCCTCTCAATCTTTTATCTGCGTCCCGACAGGCCGGGAATACGCGGCATCCCGCCACCCTTGCCCATCTGGGCCATCATCTTCTGCATCTCCTTGAACTGCTTTACGAGCTTCTGGACGTCCTGCTGGGTCGCGCCCGAGCCCCGCGCAATCCTACGCGCCCGGCTCGGATTCTGCAACAACTTGGGGTTGCGCCGCTCCTGTATGGTCATCGAGGTGATCATCGCCTCGACCCTGCCGAGCTGCCTGTCGTCTATCTCCACATCCTTTAGCTGCTTGCCAAGACCGGGGATCATACCCAACAGCCCCGACAGCGGACCCATCTTCTTGATCATCTGCATCTGTTGCAGAAAGTCCTCGAAGGTGAACTTGCCGCTCATGAGCTTTTTGCCCTGGGCCTCTGCCTCGGTACGGTCCATCTGCTGCTCGGCCTTCTCGATGAGCGTGAGCACGTCGCCCATCCCGAGGATGCGTCCCGCCATCCTGTCTGGGTAGAAGTAGTCGAACTCGCCCATCTTCTCGCCCTCGGAGGCGAACTTGACGGGACGCCCCGTCACCGAGACGACC
>DASSJP010000393.1:0-4768 GCA_035691165.1 Rubrobacter sp. | reverse complement strand
CGGCGCCCTCCTCCAGGGCCGAAGCCACCGTGAAGGCTTTGAACGTAGAACCCGGTTCATAAGGGTCGGTGAGGACGCGATCACGCTGTGCTTCTATCGAGGCCTCGTCGAAGTGGTTGTTGTCATAGGCCGGCGTATTGGCGAGCGCCACGATTGCCCCGTCGTCCACGCGCATGACCACTCCGACAGCGCTCTTCGCCCTGCTCTTCTCGACGGCACCGGCGATGGCCTTCTGCAATTCTTGCTGCACCGCCGTGTCGATGGTGAGCTTCACATCCTCGCCGCTCTTCAATTTGTCGTCGTACCTGGCTTCGACCCCGCCGAACGCCTCCCCGTAGTCTCCCTGGTGTCCGATGAGCTGGCTGGCGAGGGACCCATCAGGATAGACCCTGACGGTGTCCGGAGCCGTTGTGATGCCCTCTATGCCCAGTGCCTGCACCCTGGCCGCGGTCTCGGGTTTTACGCCGGTTGCGACGACGCTGTATCCCATCAAATTGCCGTCCGCGTCACGTTTGGTAAGAGATGTCTGTATCTCCTCCAAACTCCGATCCGACTCCGGTCCGAGCACGTCCGCCAACTGCATGGCCGTCGCGTGCGGGTCTTCGATCTGGTAAGGGGTCGCGACCACGCGTGCGACCTCGAGGCTCGTCGCAAGCTCCCTGCCGTCGGCGCTGACTATGCTGCCGCGTGTGGGCGCCGAGGTCAGCGTCCCTCCCCCGCCCTGTTCATCGGCGAACGCCTGATAACTCTCGTCCTCGGTGAGGCTTATGTGCACGGCCCGCCCGCCGAGGAGAAGTCCTGTCACTACGAACAGCACGGCGACCATCCACAGTCTCCTGTGGCCGACGGCCCTCGCTTCGCCGCCCGTAGAAGACACGCGAGGCATCTTTCTATTGCCTCCGGTCCGCCGCCCTTGCCTTGAGAGAGGTATGACCTTACCAGGGGCAGCCTGGCGGTCTCGGGTTTTGGTGCGAGGGGGGGTTTTCGTGCCACGGCTGCTCTTTGCGTTACGAGGCCCGTGCCCGTCAACGCTGCCGCGGTTGCCCCCCTTCCTCTTGTGCCCCATTGTGTGTCCCATCCTCCGCTTCGCTTCCATAGACTTTCAAGGCGTTGCTATCCGGCTCATGCATACCCAGCTTCTTGGCCGCAAGCTCCCGGATTCTGCCCGCCCCCGACAGTTCCGCGACCCTGACCTTGAGTCTCTCCCCTTGGTCTCCGGCCCTGTCGAGTTTCACGCCGAGTTCAGCAGCCCTTGTATCGAGCCCTGCGGCGACCGTGTGCAGATAGACGCTCCCCAGCATCAAGAGCACAGGCACCACGACGAGCATCGCAAACCGGCGCCTCCGGGCGGCCGCCTTCTGCCGCAGAGCACGCTCCGGCGAACGGTCCGGGACACGCTTCCGTACCGGCCACGCGGGTTCCGTAGGGAGCGTAGCCTGGTATCTGCGCTGCGACGCGGCCATCAGGTACCATCCGCCGGCGGCTCTGCCGTCCTTATCGCTGAGCGCAACCTGGCGGATGAGCTGCGCGGGTTCTCCTCCATCTCACGCCCCGAAGGCCTCTGAACCACGCCCCGCCGGAAGATGGGCCGCGCACCACAGACGCAAACCGGAAGCTCCGGTGGACAGACGCACCGGCCCTCCCGCTCGGAGATAAAGCGCTTGACGAGGCGATCCTCCCCCGAGTGGAACGTAATGACCACCAGCCTCCCACCCGGCACGAGGAGACGCTCCGACGCCTCCAGCGCCCGCCCGAGGCCGCCCAACTCGTCGTTGACCCTGACCCGCACGGCCTGGAAGACCCTCTTGGCCGGGTTCCCTCCCTTCTCCTTCCAACCCAAAGCCGCCCGCACTGCGTCGTGCAGATCCGTCGTAACCTCAAGAGGCCTTCGTCGGACGATCTCCCGCACCAACCTGCGGGCCTCGCCACGCGGCACGTCCCCGTACTCCGAGAGGACGCGCGCCAGCTCTGCGGGTTCGACCGCGTTCAGGTACTCAGCCGCCGACACCCCCGAGCGCGGGTCCATCCGCATGTCCAGCGGTCCCTCTCTGACGTAGGAGAACCCGCGTTCCGGCTCGTCCACCTGGAAGCTGGAGAGCCCGAGATCGAAGAGGATCGCATCAGCCCGCCTTCCGTCCTCAGCTATCGCCCACAACGCTTCGTCGAAGGCACCGGAGACGAACTCGAAGCGCGGATCAGATAAGAGCCCCGTCGCCCGCCCGGCCACCTCGGGGTCCCTGTCGATGCCGACGAGGCTGCCGCCGGGCCCGAGCTCGTCGAGTATCCGCCGAGAGTGACCGCCTCCACCGAAGGTGGCGTCCACGACAGAATCATCGGAACCAAGCCGGAGGGCGGCGACCGACTCCTCCAGCATCACGGGACGGTGTCCGGTGGACATCACCCGCCGAGATCCCTTCCCGCAAACTCCTCCACGATCTCTGAGAACGAGTCGTCGGCACTAGAAACGTAGCGGTCCCACTCCTCTGTGTCCCAGATCTCCAACCGGTCGTCCACCCCTGTGATTGTCACGTCGCGCCGCAAGCCAGCGTAGCGGGCGAGCTTCGTCGGGATCAAAACCCGACCCTGCTTGTCGAGCGTGGCCTCGAAGGCCATGGAGAAGAACATCCGCGATAGCTGCCGCCCTCTAGCCGAGAGGTCCGCGTTGGCCTTTATGTTGGCCTTGAACGCGGCCCACTCATCTGGCGGGAAGGCGAATAAACACCTGTCCACCCCCTTGGTTACGACGATCCCACCCTCGAAATATGACCGGAGACGGGAGGGGAGGGTCATGCGCCCTTTCTCATCCAGCGTGTGCTCGTACTCGCCTAAAAGGGCCAGAGCCGTGTCCTCCCACTACGCTCCACTTTGACCCACAACAGCGAAATTCTTGCATATGCTCGGAAAATTAGCAATCTCGGCGACCGAAAACGCCCCCGAAGTACCGGATTTTGCCTCCAAAGGTGCTTTTATCCCCCTACCCTAGGGATAAGGCTCCCTATCAAAGTTTATCGAATGGCTGGTCTGATGGAGTTCACGTCATACGGCGGCAGCGGAACAATGGCCTAAGATATTGGGTGTACAGGAAATCCGCCCCAATATGTTGGGGTGCGCGGAAATAAGTGGGGGTGCTAGCCTTGGGAGCGGATATTTCCGGAGCTTCGAAGCTTTCGTGGGCCCACCAGGACTCGAACCTGGGACCGTCCGATTATGAGTCGGATGCTCTAACCAACTGAGCTATGGGCCCTTGACGGGAAACCTGGGCGGTACCGCCTAGCTCCCCCGGCTGGACTCGAACCAGCAACCCTTCGGTTAACAGCCGAATGCTCTGCCAATTGAGCTACAGGGGAATGCTGCAATGAGGGATTATACGGTTCGTGGCTCGCTGCTTCAAGCTCTGGTGGAGACAGAACGCAGGGCCTGCTTGAGCCGTTGAATCTCCGACTGGAGCGCCTCCTTCCGGTCGTAATCCGGCGTCTCCCGCTTGCTTCGCTCGCGGCTCAGTATCCCGAGTCGCAGCCAAGCCTCGCGCACAGAGGTCTCGGACGGGAAAAGCCTCTCCCCTTTAGAAGCGAGGGCGCCGATCTGATCCATCAGTGGCCTGGCCCGTTGATCCGAGAGTAAGGCGTCGAGATCTTCGCCCGCATGTTCTTTTAGCAGGGTGAAGATCATGGCGTGGACGTCGTCGCGAAAATCCTCTGTACGCAGCGTGAAGGGCTCGGAAAGTGCAGAGCTTTGCATGCCGCTCTCGAGAAGGTCTGCCGTGAGGTCGGGCCTGGCCAGAATGAGAGCGAGAACAGCGTCACCGGCTTCCGTCAGAGGGTCGGACTGGCGACCGGCCCGCTGGGGGCCAGCGCGTGTGTCAGGTGCTGCGGTCCGCAGGACATCAGGGCTCACGCCGAGGGATTCTGTGGCCAGGCGCAACGCCTCACGGTGAAGGACAGGGTCTCTTATCTCCTGGATCATGCTTCGTATCTCGGGAACGGCTTTTGAGCGCTCCGTAGCACTTGCCCCTCGGATACGGGCAACGATGCGCCGGATGCCGTACTCCAGGATGGGCACGGCACCTTCGAGCATCTCCGCAAATTCCTCCGGCGGGTGCTCAAGGAGCCAGTCTGCCGGGTCTTCTGGCAGACGTAGCACACGGAGATCCACCTTCAAATCGGCCGCCGTCGCCGCAGCTCGCTCTATCGCCTTCTCTCCCGCTGCGTCAGGGTCGAAGAGGACGTAGATCCTGTCCGCGTAGCCACTGAGCGTGCGCAGATGACCGGGGGTGGTCGCCGTGCCTAGCGTGGCGACGGCGTTCTTGATGCCAGATTGATAGAGCATCAACACATCGGTGTAGCCCTCGACGACGAGGGCGGCACGCTCCCTACGCATAGCCTCGGAGACCTGCGGGAACCCGTAGAGCAGGTCTCGCTTGTTGAAGATCTCCGTCTCAGGAGAGTTGAGATACTTGGGCTTGGCGTCACCGAGTGTCCTCGCCCCGAAACCCACGATCCTGCCTCGCCGGTCCGAAATGGGGAAGGTGATCCTACCCGCAAACCGCTCTCCACCCCGCGACGAAAGTAGCCCTGCCGCATCGAGGGCGCTCCTGTCGAGATCCAACCTCCTCGCCGCCACCAGAAACCCCGATGTACCCCGCGGCGGCGCATACCCCAACCGGAATTCTTCTATAGTAGAACGCACTATGCGACGGTTTATCAGGTAGCTTCGGGCCTGTTCCGCTTCTGGCGTCTTGGAGCTGAGCAGGTACTTGTGATAGTAGATG
>DASSJP010000392.1:0-3403 GCA_035691165.1 Rubrobacter sp. | reverse complement strand
GGATAGGGGTATTGACCAGTGGCGGAGACGCGCCCGGGATGAACGCGGCGGTGCGGGCCGTGGCGCGGACGGCGTATTTCAAGGGTTGGGAGGTCATGGGGATCTGGTCCGGCTACAGGGGACTCCTTGAAGGCAGGATCTACCCTTTGGACCGGCGCCGTCTCGGGGGCATCATCCACCGTGGAGGGACCGTGCTCGGGACGGAACGCTCGCCCGAGTTCGCGACCCCAGAGGGGCAGAGGAGGGCAGCGGGGAAGCTCGCCGAGGCAGAGGTTGAAGGGCTCGTTGTCATAGGCGGCAACGGGAGTCTGACAGGGGGCTTGAGGCTGGCTGAGCTCGGGGTCAAGGTGGTAGGAGTTCCTGCGACCATAGACAACGACGTGTGGGGCACAGACACGGCCATAGGGGTGGACACGGCGCTCAACACGGCGCTGGAGGCGATAGACAGGCTCAAAGACACCGCAAGCTCCCACCAGCGGGCGCACGTGGTCGAGGTCATGGGCCGCGACTGCGGCTACCTGGCGCTCATGAGTGCCATCGCCGGTGGGGCCGAGGCCGCCGTGGTCCCCGAGTTCGAGCCGAGACCCGAAGCTTTGCTGCAATTCCTCAAGAAGGCCTTCGAGCAGGGCAAATCCCACTTCATAGTCGTAGTCGCCGAGGGGGCTCCGCTTTCAGCTGAGGAGCTGCACGAGTACGTAAACGACTCCGAGGGCACGTATGACGCCCGCCTCACTGTCGTAGGCCACATCCAGCGCGGTGGGATCCCCACGGCCTCGGACCGGATACTTGGCAGCCGGCTGGGTACGGCTGCGGTCGAGGCGCTCGCCGATGGGGAATCAGGGGTGATGGTCGGTCTCAGGGGGACGCGGATCGAGCGCGTACCGCTCGAGGAGGTCGTCGGCAAGGAGCAACCCCTCGATCCCGACCTCTACCAGATGGCGGAGGTCCTGGCCGAGCTGCCGGAGTAAGGGCAGAGGGTATATCCTTAGCGCAAGCTACTTCGGAGGTCGACTTGCAGGAGCGAGGTCTTATCGGGCTCGAAGCGCGGGCGGCGGACGGTGCCGAGATCGGCCGCATCGCTGAGATCGTCGAGGACGAAGAGAGCGGGGCGGTTGCGTACGTAGTCGTGGTGACGGAAGACGGCGACAGGTTGGAGGTCCCTATCACAGATCTCTCCCTCGACCCCGACGCTGACTTCGCGACCTTCGAGGCCGATCCTTCGGACGATGAGCCAGGAGATCATACGGGCGACGAAGTGGAACCGGAAGACGATTACGCCACCGACGACGAGCATGAACACGAGGGCCAGCTCGTAACCCAATCTGAGGACCCCGAGGATACCCAGGCAGATCAGGACCTCGAATCTCGCGAGGACTGGGAGGACGAATCATATACGCCCGACTCCGGCTACCCGCGCAACGACGTCTACGTGGACCCTGACACCGGCGAGGAGGAGATAGACCCACTCCTGAAGGAGAACGAAAACGTCGAGGACGACGTGGAGGACCTGCTCGACGGCACGGATCTAAAGGTCCTTTCCGTCAAGGACGGGGTCGTGGAGCTGACCGGCACTGTTGCTACGCAGGAGGACCTCGAGGAGGTGGTACGTGAGATCATGGGCCTCGACGAAGTCCTCGAAGTAGATACCACGGACGTCGATGTAGAGTAGGGGTGGAGCGAAAGCTGCGCTTTTTTGCCCCTCGTCCTTGTGTCTGCGAATGATCCCCACCGTCCACCTCTGGCAGCTACTGGCAGTTTGAGACCTGCGTGCTAACCGTCGACTTGGCTCTGTCGCTGCTGCCGTTGTTTCAACTGCTCGCGTACGTCGGTGATGAACAGGCCGAGCAGGTCACCGGACTCGATCCCCTCGTTGTCGAAGCCCAGATCCCTCCACATCGTCCGTAGTAGCTCCTCGAACACGAACAGCATCTCCACCGGAGCGCCCGTGGCGGCGTCCCTGAACCGTACGCACGCAGGAAGTCCTTCGAGCCCCAGACGATCACCTTCCGCGTAAAGCCGAACCTTTGCATCTCCTCCTCTGTCACGGCCTCGGAGGTTTTCTGCCTCGCCAGCACGTCGAACCAGAAGCGCATGAACTCCTCGTATATTCGCGCCTTCTGCTCGCGCTGCCCCTGCTGCTCTCCTTCGGCCACCAGGCGGCAGTATAGGGCGCTCCATCATACCAGCGCCACCCGAATCACCGGCTCCCGGCCCAGCGCGGCGATCAGGTCAGGCCGGACAGCATGTTGCGTTTAATATGTTGAAGACGTGGGAGCAGTCGGCCACACGAGCAGGAGAGCATCGTGATCCGTCGTCCGCCCGGTCAGCCGGTATGTACTCTATCCGTGGTTTCAGGGCGCAGCCACAGCGAGACGTGGGTAGGCTGCATGGTCTCCTTGACCACCCTCGTCAGTTCGTTGTCCAGCGCATCCAGGTCCGTCTCATCTCTGAGCTTGGCAGAGAAGCCTTCCAGAGTCTTCCTCGCGTCATACTTCCTTCTGTAGAAGCGGCGATCCACGAACGCCTGCACCCGCCTACGCAGCGGGTTGAACAGGGCCGCTATTGCCAACGTGGAAGCGACGATGGCCAGCTGGGACTCCTGCCCGGTGATAGAGCGGAAGGCGTACTGCAAGGAAACCACGCCGCCTACGTAGAGGAGAACCAGCATGGCGGTGAGTGAGCCGTAGACGAGGGTACGGTTGATGATGATGTCTCTGTCGTAGAGGCGGTACTTGAGGATCGCGATACCTGTGAAGACCGGCAATCCGAGCAAGGCAATGGACATGATCACGATACTGGCCGGCACGCTCCAGAGAATGGTCAAGCCACCCACACCGATTGTGCCGACCACCACCGCGCCCCCGTAAGCAAGCCACTTGATCTGCTGGCGTTCTACTTTCCCTGCGTGCAGGCGCCGAACGATGAGCGAGACAGCCGCCGCCACCATGGAGCCGGCGGCTAAGATGATACCGGCGACTCCCACCATCCCCACGACGGGACCAACAACGCCGTAAGGGTTCACGATCTGTGGGAAGTCGCCGAGCGGTCCGGCCTCCAGCGCGTATTCCACCACGGTGCCTGCGGTCCCAAGCGCGACGCCCCAGGCCACGGGCCGCCATCGGGGCGAGGGTAGCCGGCCATCAGGGAACAACAGCAGCACGAAGCTGGTTGGGACGAATAGCAGGAGGATCCACAACCACGAACTCAACCACGCCGCCGTCTCGCCGAGGCGTCTCATACCGAAACCGCTCGCGAGCCAGAACTCAGCGTAGGCCCCAGCGAAGGAGTTGAGGCCTATCGTCACTCCTACACTGCAGAAGAGCCAGCCTATGGTGTTACGGGGGTGTCGGGAGGCGATGAAGGCGCCTACGACCGAGAAGGAGAGCAGCGTAACCAGGTCGGT
>DASSJP010000391.1:0-6302 GCA_035691165.1 Rubrobacter sp. | reverse complement strand
GGCGTGCCGATCATGGCGCGGTTCACGACCCGAATGGCGCGAGTGCCCGCCTTCACGCCGGCGGGTATCGAGAGGACGATCCTGGTGTTGCTCACTTCGTCGAGGCTCGGAGCCTCGATCCCTCCGACCAGAACTTGCGTGTCGTCGCCCCGCAACTGGGTGCCCTTTATGACCAGCTGGTCCGACGAGAGGATGGGAAGGCCTGCCCCCGGAGCATCGTTCGGGCCCGAGCGCGAGAGAAGCTCCTCGATAACGGGACGCCGCATCGGCTCGACGTAGACGTTTCGCTCGCGCACCGGCGCAGCCTGCCGCGGGGAGCCGTCGGCCTCCAGGAGGACCACGGAGCCCTGATAGGCGACGGAGAGAGAATAGGGCGTCTGGAGGAAGACGGACCAGAGCTTGGAGAGCTCCTCCAGGTTCAGCGGCAGGGGCGAGAACTTCACGAGCTCCACCTGATCGGCGAGGTTGGATCCCGCGAGAAAATGGTTGGGGTCGGCTGTGACGGCGGTGCGTATGACGCTGCGTATATTCTCGCGTGTGAGCACTGGCCTGGCGTGGAGCGCGGTCGCGACGCTGCCGAGGATACGCTGGGGCTCGAGCTGGCCTTCGTCCCCGAAGAAAGTGAGGAGGTAGAAGAGATCCAGGGCCGCACGTGGTCTCTGGACCAGCCCACCGTTCGAATCGCGGGTGGGCAGATCATCGCCGCGCCACGCGGCGTTGGGACTCACCTGATACAGGTAGAGGTTCACGTGCGCATCTGGATCGCCCGAGGAGTTTCCGGCGGTCGGCGTGCCTGGTCTCTGGGTGGTTACGTCGGCCCCCGGAACGGCGGCCTCACACGCGGCACCTATGATCTGGCTGAGAACGGAGGTGACCGTGGCTATGGCCAGATAGTTGCTCACCTTCGCGCCCCGTTTTGTTGCCTCAGGTAGTCGTCCAGGGAGAGCCCGGGTACGGGTTTCGGATCGGGGAGAGGCTGTTCGGGCGGGATGGCCCGTACCTCGACACGACCTATGGTTACCCGCACCGTCCTGGGAGGCGTTCGTTCCGTAACCCGGCCCGTTCCGACGGACTCAGGCGCGCCGCCCTGACGACCCGCGATGGGCACATCCGTAGCCTCGGATACAGGCCGGCGCGATGTCCGAGAAGAACCTTCCGGCTCCGTGCGACCAGGCGCCGCGTTAGGATGCCCCCGCGCATCAACTTCAGGCGAGGAGGATTCCGCCGGTTGCGCGTCCTCCTCCAGCCCGACCGCATCAGAGAAGGGATGATCGGGGGCCGCTGGTCTTTCTCGGACGGATCGTGCCCGAACAGATCTTTCCCGGACGGGACTTTCCCTTCGATCAGGGACCGTGTCATCGTGGGGAGGAACCGCCTGCGCCCGCACGTCCGACGGTCCCGCTTCGCGTCGCCGAGGCGGCGTGGCGAAAGCGATTTCGCCTCGGAAGTCGCCTTCGCCACGCCCGGGCTCCGGTTCATCTGATGGCTGGTCTGCTGAGGGAGGGGCGTGGTCGCCAGGCCGTTCCGCCGTACGCGCAAATGCCGATCCGATTGAGCGACCTCTGATCCCGGTTCCGGCACTCGTGTACCCGACCACCTCAGGCGTGCCGGTCGGCGACTCATGGGGCGTCGCCTCTCGATGGTCCGGGGCGATCTCTGATTTCTCGGGCTCCCGACTGCGTTGTTCCATGGCTTCGTCGGCTACCGGCGAGTCGGGAGGAGGGGGGTTGGTGCTCCGCCGTGGTTCTTCCGGCTCTCGCGGCGGCTCGTCACCACCAGGGGGGTTTTCGATCATCGCGCTTTCCCCGGCGTTGCTCGTTTGTTGGGACGGGGCACCGGTCGTCGAGTGAGGGTCGCTGTACCTTTCTTCGCGTACGTCGCCCCGATCTGCGGTACGTGGAGGAGGGTATCTGTAAGGTACGGATTCTTCCTGCGGCCCTCGTAACGGTGGACCGCCGGTCTCCGGCGCGAAGGTCGGTGGGATGTCTGGCCGAACCGTCGGGGAGAGTTGCAGAGTCCTTTCGACTAGCCTGGTGAGGTAATCGGCCACTACGTCGCCTCCAGGTAGTACCGGCGACGGACGGCGCTCATCCCGAGGATGTCCTTCTCCGACCACCCGTATGCGCGGGCGAGGTCGTGTACGTCGTTCAACAGGTTTCTGGCGCGCGCCTGGAGCTCGGTCCACAGGAACGGCAGGATGTCGAAGAGCGCCTGCCATCGGAGGCCGCACGCGGGGCACTCGAAATCCAGGAGCGTCTCGGCCTGGGGATCGCGGGCCTCCATCTCGGCTGCCACCCCGGAGACCACGTCCTCAGGCAGAGAGCCGACATCTACCCGAACGCCGTCTTTGCGGGCTTCGACCATGCAGCGATGGAGGAGCGTGTCGCGTCCGTGGGCGACGTCACCGTCGAGTGCTACCGCCGCGAGGTCCGTGCTGTCCGGCAGACGATATATTAGTTCGTGCCCGTCCATGACCATCCGGTTCGTTCGTTCATCGGGGGCGTTGCCGGCGTCCCTGATATCGTCGAGATACAGGTCCCACTGGAGGAGTTCTCCGCACTGAGGGCACTCGGCGACGCCCGAGACCTTTGGCCCGAAGTTCGCCTTGCGCACGTCCATGAGATGGCCGTCGCGTCTTCCGACGCTCATGGCGGCGAGCTCGCCGCGGCCCGTGTCAGGGAGAACGGCGGACAGGACGGTCAGCGCCCGGTCTATCGGGTGCTCGTCGAGGCCGCTCTCCCAGACGCGGAGAACCTCGTGGTCGGAGAGAGCGCGCACTTATGTAGGTTCTGTGAAGGTCGGCTCGTCGGGCTCGGGCACCTCGGTGTCGCGTTCCCAGCCCTCGTTCGCCAGCTTGAGGGTCTGGATGGCGACCGCGTTGGCGTTCGCGTCCAGCTCGGGCAACGACTGGAACTCGGTGACCCAGCAGCGGTAGACCTTGTATGAGATCGCGAGTTGCCCTGCCTCGTTGTAGACCTCGACAATGATGTTCTTCCTGAAGTCTTCGAGCGAGACCTCGCTTCCCAGCCCCGAGCCGAAGTTCCAGACTTTGTTGGCCCACTGCTCGAAGTCCTTGTCGTGGGTCACGCCCCGCTCGAGGGTGATGTCGTCGTACTCGGTGCGGCCAGGCGACTTGCGGCTGCTGCTCGGGTCTCCGCCCTCTCGGTGGCGGACGATGTCGGTCGTGCGCTTGAGGGCGCTCATCTTGCTCACGCCCGCCACGTAGCGCCCGTCCCACTTCACCCTGAACTTGAAGTTCTTGTACGGGTCAAAGCGCTGGGCGTTGACGGTGAACTGCGCCATAATTCCTCCTTACGCCTCTACCTGTCCGGCCATCTGCTGGAGCCTGATGATCACGAACTCAGCAGGCTTGAGGGGTGCGAAGCCGACCAGGATGTTGACCACCCCCAGGTTGATGTCGTTCTGCGTGGTCGTCTCGTTGTCGCACTTCACGAAGTAGGCCTCGCGTGGCGACTTGCCCTGGAACGCCCCCTGGCGGAACAGGTTCTGCATGAACGCCCCGATGTTGAGCCGGATCTGTGCCCACAAGGGCTCGTCGTTGGGCTCGAAGACGACCCACTTGGTACCGCGATAGAGGCTCTCCTCGAGGTACAGCGCGAGCCGACGTACGGGCACGTACTTCCACTCGGAGGCTTCCTGATCCGAGCCGTCGAGCGTCCGCGCACCCCAGCAGACCGTCCCGAAGACGGGGAAGGTGCGCAAACAGTTGATGGCGAGCGGGTTGAGCGTGCCGTTCTCGGAGTCGGTAAGCCTGTACTCTAGCTCGGAGACTCCCCTGAGCACGGCGTCTGTGCCAGCGGGCGCCTTCCAGACCCCACGCTCGTTGTCCGTACGCGCGTATAGCCCCGCGATTGTGCCGCTCGCCCCGACCGAACGCAGCCTGAACTCGTTCAGGGGATCGGGGATGCGAACGCGTGGATAGTAGAGGGCGGCGTTGCGGTCGCGTAGAGAGTTATTGCCGGCGAGCCAGGCCCGGATCTCTACGGGCTGCTCCTCGCCGTTGGGCGCATCCACGATGAAGAAGGCGCGCCGCTTGGCGCAGTAGGCCTCGGCAACGGTCATCACAGCCTGGGCCTCGGTGGCACTCAACTCTCCGGCCGCGGCGCCGCCGTCGAGCGCAGTGCGCGGGATGCACAGGAGGTTGAAGAGGTCTACGTCCTCGAGCGCGTGTATACCCGTCTTCAGGTTCTCGGATCCGATGAGCGCCTGGCCGTTCGGCGGCAACCCGTCTCCGCCTGCGGCGCCCGCAGCCTGAGCAGTGTTGGTGACGGCGCTCGTGAGCCCGAGCGCGTACTCCTGCACGTTGGTGCTCACGGCGCTGCCCGTCAGTTTGAGGTCAGAGTGGGTGTCCGAGTCGGCGCCCGTGCCGGTCGAGGCGGCGAATGTCACAGTATCAGAAGGCGAGCCGCCGGGACCTGCGAGCACGCGCAGCCTGTCGTCGTCGGTTACCGTAACAGTCGCCCCTGCGAACTCGGGACGGTCCGCCCGTGCGCCCCTGATCGCCGTTTCGAGCAGCGGTGCGACCTGGGCGAGAGTTGCCGTGGTCCCAGGACGGTCGAACTCTGCCCGCGCGGTGATCTGGCCGATGGTCACGTCGAGCGAGCGGCGCGTGGTGGTGCCCGAGAACGACACGTTGCCTGTGAAGCTGTCCGAGATCGTGCCGTTCTGGAGCGGCGGGTTCGTTCCTGTACGCGCGACAGTCACCAGCTTCGACTCTTCGTTGACCACCGTCTCGACTTCACGCGGGTTGGACGGGCTCATCGAGAGGCCGCGGTGAGGCTCCGTACGGGCCGGACGCTCGACGCCGCCCTCGGTGACGTACTCGGTCAGCGTGAGGTTGAACGTGTTGTCCGGGGCTGCGTCCACGCGGGCGCGAAGCGCATTGCCCCAGCGTCCCTCGCTCGCCGCGCTGATGGTGAGCACCCCTGTGCCTGCACCCGTGCTGGCGCGCAGCACCGCAGTCGCCGTGCCCAGTGGGTTCTGGGCGTCCGAGGAGGCGACGCGCACGACCCACGCCTCCCCTCCGCCGTTCAGGAAGAACTGGCGGATGCCGTAGCTCGCCTCGCTGCGCGCGTCGAGGCCGCCGAACTCCCGCTCGAAGTCGCCCATGTTCAGGACCTGGACCGCCCGGTTCATCGGCCCGCGGGCGAAGAAATCTACGAAAGCGGCGATCGATGTGGCTACGCCGGAGATCGTCCTTACGCCGCTCGGGACCTCCTCGATGTAAACGCCCGGAAAAGTGGGTGTCGTTGGCATCAACCGTTCTCCTTTTCAGTTCTCTGCTGCGCGGGGCGTCGGTAAAGTGCTCGTTTACTCAATCACTACCTCCTGAATCGCCGGCTCGCCAAAACCCCGCGCCTCTCCACGGACGCGCGGCGCGAGCCCTCCCTTCGATTCCTGGCAACGATAAAAGCATGTGGGGATGAATGGTGGATGAACGGTGGATGAATTCCGGATGAATTTGGCTGATTTCGGCGAACATGGCACGATGGAGCAGGGTGACAGCGCTGGGTTGAGCTCCTGAGTCACCTTACATCGGTCGCGACCCTGACCGGAGGACCCCGAGTAGGCTGGAGTTCCAGGAGGAGCATATTCTCTCCGAAGTCTCGCGCATCGGTCCGATTCATCGTCCATTCATCGGCGTCTGCTTTCCTTAAGGGGTGAGTAGCGACGGAAGGCCAGCAGGCGGGAGAAAGGTGGACGCGGCAACGCGCCTAGATTCGCAAGATCATCGCCCGCGGCATGTAGCTGCTTGGTATGTGCAGGGACTGAACGATTGAGGCAAAGGCATAGTTAGGAGGAGCATGAGCAAATCCGGGCCGATCTGGGGTATCGACGTATCCCACTGGCAGCAGTCCATAAACATGAAGCAGGTCAAGCGAGAAGGATACGATTTCGCCATCATCAAGGCGACTGAGGGTCCGTACCAAGACGGCTCGAAATATACCGATGATCGCTACAGCCAACACATGAAAAACGCCCAGGCCGCCAACCTGATAGTGGGTGCCTATCACTTTCTGGTTGAGACGCCCGCCAAGCCGCAAGTAGACCACTTCCTGAGCACCGTGGGTGATGTGCGCGGTAAGATCATCATGGTGGATTTCGAGGAGTACTCGGCTCCTCATGGCTATCTAACGCCGGGTAACGCGACGCTGGGAGCTTTCATATCCGAGTTGCGCAGCAGGATAGGCAGCCACCCCATCGTCATCTATTCCAGTCGTGGCTTCTGGAACGGCGGAGACCCGACCGGTGCCGCCAGCCAGTTCGGTGAGGTGACTACG
>DASSJP010000390.1:0-11288 GCA_035691165.1 Rubrobacter sp. | reverse complement strand
GCAGGCCCGCGACACCAAGCTCGGGCCTGAGGAGATCACCCGCGACATCCCCAACGCCTCCGACGACGTCCTGATGAACCTTGACGTCGACGGCATCATCCGTATCGGTGCCGAAGTAGGTTCCGGGGACGTCCTCGTCGGCAAGGTCACGCCCAAGGGCGAGTCCGAGCCGACGCCGGAGGAGAAGCTTCTGCGCGCGATCTTCGGTGAGAAGGCGCGTGAGGTAAAGGATTCTTCCCTCAAGGTGCCTCACGGCGAGGGCGGCGTCGTCATCGACGTCAAGCGCTTCAGTCGAGACGGGGGCGACGAGCTTCAGCCCGGCGTCAACGAGATGGTCAGGGTCTTCGTTGCCAAGAAGCGCAAGATCGCCGAGGGCGACAAGCTCGCGGGGCGTCACGGCAACAAGGGCGTCATCTCCAGGATCGTGCCGGAGGAGGACATGCCCTTCATGGAGGACGGCCGTCCTGTGGACGTGATCCTCTCTCCACTCGGCGTGCCGAGCCGGATGAACATCGGCCAGATCCTTGAGACCCACCTCGGGTGGGCCGCGAGCCAGGGCCTCGGGGAGAACGGCGGTGAGCCTGTATTCGTATCTACGCCTGTCTTCTCAGGCGCCGAGGTTTCAGACATCGACGAGGCCATCGAGAAGGTGCGCAACAACGGCGGCTCCAAGACAGGCATGGGACGTGGCGGCAAGGTCACGCTCTACGACGGCCGCACAGGAGAACCTTTCGACGGCAGGATCACCGTCGGCTACATGTACATACTGAAGCTCTTGCACCTGGTGGACGACAAGATCCACGCCAGGAGCACCGGCCCTTACTCGCTGGTCACGCAGCAGCCGCTTGGCGGCAAGGCCCAGTTCGGCGGCCAGCGCTTCGGCGAGATGGAGGTGTGGGCGCTTGAAGCCTACGGCGCGGCGCACACCCTGCAGGAGCTACTCACCATAAAGAGCGACGACAGGGTCGGCCGTGTCAAGAGCTACGAGTCGATAGTCAAGGGCGAGAACATCCCCGAGCCCGGTGTGCCGGCGAGCTTCAAGGTGCTCTTGAAGGAGATGCAGTCACTCGGGCTCTCTGTCAAGCCGGTCTACAACGCCGAGGCCGCGGCCGAGGATCAGGACCGCAGGGATTGGGACGAGGCCGCCCGCGCGCTGGGTATCAACCTCAGCCGCGACGAACCGACTGGCAACCTGGAGGACTCACCACCGGGCGCCTTCGGAAGGGGAGGTATATAGAGCGTGCAGGGACTTGAGCGCGACATAGACATCAACAAGCTGGAGAAGATCTCCATCGGCCTCGCCTCCGCCGAGGAGATCAGGGAGTGGTCCCGCGGCGAGGTCACGAAGCCGGAGACCATCAACTACAGGACTCTACGTCCGGAGAAGGACGGCCTCTTCGACGAGCGCATCTTCGGTCCTTCGAAGGACTGGGAGTGCTACTGCGGCAAGTACAAGAGGATCAGGTTCAAGGGCATCATCTGCGAGAGGTGCGGTGTCGAGGTGACCCGCGCCCGCGTGCGCCGCGACAGGATGGGCCACATCGAGCTCGCTGCTCCCGTGGCGCACGTCTGGTTCGTCAAGGGCGTACCGAGCCGCATGGGCTATCTGCTCGACATCAGCCCGAAGGAGCTTGACCGGGTACTCTACTTCGCAAGCTCCATCGTCACCTGGGTCGACCGCGAGGAGCGGGCCAACGACATAGACCTGCTGCGCGGCAGGGTAGAGGACGAAATCCAGCAGCTCGAGGCCGACAAGGACGAGGAGATCGACCAGATCCAGGCCCTCAGAACGAAGCGAGAGAGCGTCATTAAGGGTGAGAGTTCGCCCGACGAGCTGACCGAGGAGTACGCGGACATCCCCGAGGAAGACCGTGAGTCTGCCATTGCCAAGGTCTACAAGGAGGCCGAGGAGTCCATCACGGACATCGGGCGCTCCGTGTCCGAGCAGATAGCGCTCGTCAGGCGCGCCTGGGAGGAGTTCCAGACGCTAGAGCCGCGCCAGATCGTGGACGACGAGGAGCTCTTCCGCGAGATGAAGGACCGCTTCGGCGATGAGTACGGCTACGGCGTGTACTTCCGCGGCGGCATGGGCGCCGAGGCCATAAGGGACCTCATAGAGCAGGTCGACCTCGAGAACGAGGCCCAGGACCTGCGCGACACCGTGGCCTCCTCCAAGGGACAGAAGCGCCAGAAGGCGATCAAACGCCTCAAGGTCGTTGACGCCTTCCGCACCAGCGGCAACAAGCCGCAGTGGATGATCATGGAGGCCATCCCTGTACTCCCGCCCGACCTCCGTCCGATGGTCCAGCTCGACGGCGGTCGCTTCGCGACTTCCGACCTGAACGACCTGTACCGCAGGGTCATAAACAGGAACAACCGTCTGCGTCGTCTGCTCGACCTCGGGGCGCCGGACGTGATCGTGAACAACGAGAAGCGGATGCTCCAGGAGGCCGTCGACGCCCTGTTCGATAACGGAAGAAGGGGCCGCGCCGTAACAGGCGCCGGAAACAGGGCGCTGAAGTCACTCAGCGACATGCTCAAGGGCAAGCAGGGACGCTTCAGGCAGAACCTGCTCGGCAAGCGCGTGGACTACTCCGGACGCTCCGTGATCGTGGTCGGTCCCGGCCTGAAGATGCACCAGTGCGGCCTGCCTCGTTTGATGGCGGTCGAGCTCTTCAAGCCATTCGTTATGAAGGTCCTTGTGGACCGTGCGCTCGCGCCGAACATCAGGAGCGCCAAGCAGATGGTCGAGCGGCTGAGGCCGGAGGTATGGGACGTCCTGGAGGACGTGATCAAGGAGCACCCGGTCCTCTTGAACCGCGCGCCGACTCTCCACCGCCTGGGCATCCAGGCGTTCGAGCCCGTGCTCGTCGAGGGCAAGGCCATCCAGGTCCATCCGCTCGTCTGCTCCGCTTTCAACGCGGACTTCGACGGCGACCAGATGGCGGTGCACGTGCCCCTGAGCCCAGAGGCGCAGGCCGAGGCTCGCGTCCTCATGCTCTCGACGCAGAACATACTGCTGCCGGCGAACGGGTTCCCGATCGCCGTTCCCTCGCAGGACATGGTGCTCGGGCTCTACTACATCACCTACGGAACCGAGGGCTTCGATGACGCCGAGGTCAAGGCGCTCATCTCCTCCTACGACGAGGCCGAGGCCGCGTACAAGGAGGGGACGCTCAAGATCCACGACAAGGTCGTCACCCGCCGCAACGGGGAGCGTTTCGAGACTACTCTCGGGCGCGTCCTGTTCAACGAGAACGTCGAGCAGACCCTGAGGGACTACCTCGGCGACTCCTACGATCCGGCGTCCTACCCGTACATCAACCACACGTTGAAGAAGGGTGAGATCAAAGACCTCGTCGCGGAGTACGTTGACCGCTACCCGACGGAACTGGTCAGCCAGCTCCTCGACACCCTGAAGAGGGTCGGTTTCCACACGGCCACGAAGGCAGGTATCTCCGTCGGCAAGAACGACATCGTCGTGCCCGAGCAGAAAGAGGGAATACTCGAGCGCTACCAGGGACTCGTCGATGAGGTTGAAGACCAGTGGGACCAGGGCTTCATCTCCGACGACGAGCGCCTGGAGCGCGTCATAACCCTCTGGACCGAGGCGAAGAACGAGGTCGAGCAGGCGATGAAGGACAACCTCTGGCGCCTGAACCCGATCTACATGATGGCCGACTCCGGCGCGAGGGGTAACTACAACAACTTCACCCAGCTCGCCGGTATGCGCGGCCTCATGACGAACACGAAGGGTGAGATCATCGACGAGCCCGTGAAGTCCAACTTCATGGAGGGCCTCTCGGTTCTGGAGTACTTCACATCCACCCACGGCGCCAGGAAGGGCCAGGCGGACACGGCCCTGCGTACCGCCGACTCTGGCTACCTGACGCGACGCCTGGTCGACGTCTCCCAGGATGTCGTCGTGAACGACGAGGACTGCGGCTCGAACGGCTACGTTGACCTGCCGCTCTACCTCGAAGGCGGCAAGGGCGACGCGAACGACTCGGTCGCCGCCCGCTTCCTCGCCCGCGACCTGGTGAACCCTGAGACCGGGGAGGTCGTGGCCACTGCCGGCACGGACATCACGCCGCGCCTGCTGGCCACCTGGCGTGAGGAGCTGCCGCGCGAGACTCTCGTCTCGGTACGCACGCCATCCAAGTGCGATAACCCGCACGGCGTCTGCCAGACCTGCTACGGTCGGGCGCTCTCGACGTACAGGCCCGTTGACGTGGGCGAGGCCGTCGGCATCATCGCGGCCCAGTCCATCGGCGAGCCAGGCACCCAGCTCACGATGCGTACCTTCCACACAGGCGGCATCGCAGGCGAGGACATCACCGCGGGCCTCCCGAGGGTCGTGGAGCTCTTCGAGGCAAGGCACCCCAAGGCCGAGGCTACGCTGGCCGATATCGACGGTATCGTCTCCCTCGAAGAGGCCGAGTCGGACCGTATGATCAAAGTCGTCATAACGGCGCCGGATAACTCCGAGGTGCGCGAGTACAAGGTCGAGCGACAGCTCCTCAAGCCCGAGTTCGTCGAGGGCGCCGAGGTCAGGGCGAACACCCCGATCACGGAAGGTTCCATCTACCCGCACGCGATCCTGGAGAACGACCTCCGCTACGATCGTGGCAGCACCACCACCGAGCGCTACCTGGTGGACGAGGTGCAGAAGGTCTACCGCGCGCAGGGAGTGGACATCCACGACAAGCACATCGAGGTGATCGTACGCCAGATGCTCCGCAAGGTGGTCGTTGACGACCCCGGTGACACGACCCTGCTCCCCGAGCAGGTCGCCGACCGCTTCACGGTGCTCGCCGAGAACGCCCGCGTGGAGGAGGAGGAAGGCCGTCAGGCCACCTACCACACGGTACTGATGGGCATAACGAAGGCCTCGCTCGCCACCGACAGCTTCCTCTCGGCAGCCTCCTTCCAGGAGACCGCACGCGTCCTGACCGACGCGGCCATCGAGGGCAAGGTGGACAGTCTCGCGGGATTGAAGGAGAACGTGATCATCGGTAAGCTCATCCCGGCAGCCACCGGACTGCCGCGTTACAGGCAGCTGACCGTGGCCGTCGAAGGCTACCGTAGCCAGGACGTTGATGAGCTTGACATAGCGGCTTCTTAGAGCCGTCAGCGGTCAGCCCTCAGCTTCTCTTGTTGGGAGCTGCCGTTCGCGCGGGCACGTATACGACCCGAGGGCAAGGTGGCGGCTAGTGGAGGAGGACCGAACACGCGTGGAAGGTAGGTGGCGGAGCCAAGAAGCTGAAAGCTGATGGCTTCATCGCTTGACATAGCAGCTTCCTGAGCCTAAAATAATGCGTCGCGGTTACGAGCGGTTACCAGTAGGGTAATCGGTCTTCGTGCTGCGGCGCACGACTTTGTAGTAGTAGTCCCCTTTTCCAGGTATAGAGAGAGAGGCGCGTCCATGCCGACGACCAATCAGCTTGTGCGCAACGAGCGAGTGAAACAGACGAAGAAGGCGGCGACGCCGGCCCTGCAGGGTTCGCCCCAGCGCCGCGGCGTCTGCACGCGCGTCTCGACGACGACGCCGAGGAAGCCGAACTCCGCGCTGCGCAAGGTCGCCAGGGTGCGCCTGACGAATGGCCAGGAGGTTACGGCCTACGTTCCTGGGGAGGGACACAACCTGCAGGAGCACTCCGTGGTGCTTGTGCGCGGCGGGCAGGTGAAGGATCTGCCTGGCGTGCGTTACAAGGTCGTGCGCGGGGCACTCGACACCCTCGGGGTGAACAACCGCAAGCAGGGCCGCTCCAAGTACGGGACCAAGAAGTCGTAGGAGGATAGTAGATGCCGAGGCGAGCAGCGCCACCAAAGAAGAAGATAACCGGCGACCCCGTCTACGGGAGCGTGCTGGTGCAGCAGTTGATCAACAAGATCATGCTGGACGGTAAGAAGAGCACCTCCGAGAAGATCGTCTACGACGCCCTCTCGTATATAGAGGAGCGCACGGGCACGAGCCCTGTCCAGGTCCTGAATAACGCCCTGGACAACATAAGGCCGCGCCTCGAGGTGAAGAGCCGCCGCGTCGGTGGCGCCACCTACCAGGTGCCCGTGGAGGTTGACTCCCGCAGGGCCAACACGCTGGCGCTGCGCTGGATGGTGGGCTTCGCCCGCGCCAGGCGCGAGAAGACGATGGGCCGCAGGCTGGCAGGGGAGATCCTTGACGCCAAGGACAATATCGGCTCGAGCGTGAAGCGCAAGGAAGACACGCATCGGATGGCCGAAGCCAACCGGGCTTTCGCCCATTACAGGTGGTGACGAGGAATTATTATGGCTGTACAAACCGCTAGAAAGATCCCGCTACAGCGGGTCAGAAATATCGGCATCATGGCCCACATCGATGCCGGTAAGACGACGACGACCGAGCGTATCCTGCTCTATACGGGCCTGACCCATAAACTGGGCGAGGTCCACGACGGTAACGCCGTGATGGACTGGATGGCCCAGGAGCGCGAGCGCGGCATCACTATAACCTCTGCCGCGACAACGGTCTTCTGGGGCGGTATCGAAGGCTCGAGCAAGAACGGTAAAGGCACCCGCGAGGGCGTCCATAGCCGTGTCGCAGATCAACATCGTATCAATATTATAGACACGCCCGGACACGTGGACTTCACTGTGGAGGTGGAGCGCAGCCTGCGTGTTCTCGATGGTTCTATCGCGCTTTTCGACTCTGTTGCTGGGGTGGAGCCGCAGTCCGAGACGGTATGGAGGCAGGCTGACAAGTACGGCGTGCCGCGCATAGCGTTCGTCAACAAGATGGATAGGATCGGGGCCGACTTCTACAAGGCCGTAGGCACGATGGTGGACAGGCTGGGGGCCAATGCGGTTCCCGTGCAGTTGCCCATAGGTGCTGAGTCGGAGTTTCAGGGGATCATCGACCTCGTCGAGATGAGGGCCATCGTGTATACGGACGACCTCGGTGCGACGTGGGAGGTCACGGACATACCCGAGGAGATGCGTGGGATCGCCGACGAGTATCGGGAGAAGCTACTCGAGGCGGTCGCTGATCAGGACGAAGAGCTAATGGTCATGTATCTGGAGGGCGAAGAGATCGAGCCAGACCAGATCCGTGCGGCCATCCGCAAGGCGACCCTGAACATCCAGATGACCCCTGTGTTCGTCGGATCTGCGTTCAAGAACAAGGGCGTGCAGCCCTTGCTTGATGGCGTCGTTGATTATCTGCCGAGCCCGCTGGACGTGCCGCCCGTCGAGGGCAAGACGCTCGACGGGGAGGAGATCACCCGCGAGGCCGACGAGAACGGCCCGCTGGCGGCTCTCGCCTTCAAGGTGCAGGCCGACCCGCACGTCGGGAAGCTGACGTACGTGCGGGTGTACTCGGGTACGCTCAAGGCCGGCTCCTACGTCATGAACACGACCAAGGGCAAGCGCGAGCGGATCGGACGCCTCTTGCAGTTGCACGCGAACAGCCGCGAGCAGCGCGACGAGGTCTACGCCGGCGAGCTCGTCGCTGCCATCGGGCTCTCGGATACAGGGACGGGCGATACGCTCGTTTCGGCTGACGATCCCGAGCAGATCGTGCTTGAGGAGATGATCTTCCCCGAGCCCGTTATCTCGCAGGCTATCGAGCCTAAGACGAAGGCGGACCAGGAGAAGCTCTCGGTGGCCCTGCAACGACTCGCAGAGGAGGACCCGACGTTCTCCGTGCGCGGCGACGAGGAGACGGGACAGACGATCATCAGCGGGATGGGCGAGCTTCACCTCGAGATCATCGTGGACAGGCTCCTGCGCGAGTTCAGGGTGGACGCGAACATCGGACGCCCACAGGTCGCCTACCGCGAGACGGTGCGCAAGCGCGTCGAGGGTATCGAAGGCCGGTTCGTGAGGCAGACGGGTGGTCGCGGCCAGTACGGCCACGCGGTCATCAACGTCGAGCACAACGAAGAGACCGGCTACGAGTTCGAGAACAAGATCGTCGGCGGCGTCATCCCGAGGGAGTACATACCGAGCGTGGATAAAGGCATCAAGGAGTCGCTCGATTCCGGCGTCGTTGCCGGTTATCCGGTCGTCGATGTTAGGGTGGAGCTGGTCGATGGTTCCTTCCATGAGGTCGACTCCTCCGAGATGGCGTTCCAGATCGCCGGTTCCATGGCGATCAAAGAGGCTCTCAAGCGGGCGAACCCGGTCCTTCTGGAGCCGGTCATGGATGTCGAGGTCGTCGTGCCCGAGGAGTTCATGGGCGACGTGATGGGCGACCTCTCAGCGAGGCGCGGCCACATTCAGGGCATGGATTCCCGCGGCGGCGGGCAGGTCATCCGTGCGATGGTGCCGCTCTCAGAGATGTTCGGGTACGCGACGACCGTGCGCTCCAAGACCCAGGGCCGCGCTACGTTCACGATGCAGTTCGATCATTATGCCGAGGTGCCGAAGAGCATCGCGGCCGAGATAGCAGAAAGGTAGGAGAGTATGTCCAGAGGGAAGTTCGAGCGCACCAAGCCACACCTCAACGTAGGCACCATCGGTCACGTTGACCACGGTAAGACCACCCTCACTGCCGCCATCACCAAGGTCCTCGCCAAGGAGGTCCCTGACGACCCCGCTAACCGCGAGGTGGCCTTCGACCAGATAGATAACGCCCCTGAGGAGCGTCAGAGGGGCATCACCATCGCAACCTCACACCAGGAGTACGCTACAGCTAATCGCCACTACGCTCACGTTGACTGCCCAGGACACGCTGACTACGTCAAGAACATGATCACCGGTGCTGCCCAGATGGATGGGGCTATCCTCGTTGTATCCGCAGCGGATGGTCCCATGCCACAGACACGTGAGCACATCCTGCTTGCTCGTCAGGTAGGGGTTCCATACATAGTAGTGTTCCTCAACAAGGCTGACATGGTCGATGACCCAGAGCTATTGGAGCTTGTAGAGATGGAGGTAAGGGAACTCCTTTCTGAGTACGAGTTCCCAGGCGATGACATCCCAGTAGTCATAGGATCTGCATTGAAGGCTCTTGATGGAGATGAGGGTGAGTATGGGGAGCCTGCCATCGTGCAGCTTATGGAGGCAGTAGATGAGTACGTCCCGGAGCCAGAGAGAGACATAGACAAGGATTTCCTCCTTGCGGTAGAGGATGTGTTCACCATCCAGGGTAGGGGAACTGTAGCAACAGGACGAGTAGAGAGTGGACAGATCAAGCTGAATGAGGAGATAGAGATAGTAGGCATCCGCCCGACCAGAAAGACCGTTGTAACAGGGGTAGAGATGTTCAACAAGTCGATGGACTCAGCGCAGGCTGGGGACAACATAGGAGCGCTCCTTAGAGGAGTCAAGCGAGATGACATAGAGCGCGGACAGGTGTTGGCCAAGCCGGGATCTATAACGCCACACACGCGCTTCAAGGCAGAGGTGTATGTTCTCAGCAAGGAAGAGGGGGGACGTCACACACCGTTTTTCAGCAACTATCGACCTCAGTTCTACTTCCGCACGACAGATGTAACGGGGGAGATCCGTCTTGAGGAAGGTGTAGAGATGGTGATGCCGGGAGACAACACGGTAATGAATGTGGAGTTGATCAGTCCGATAGCTATGGATGAGGGGCTCAACTTCGCCATCAGGGAGGGTGGACGTACTGTAGGTGCTGGTGTCGTCACGGAGATTGTGGAATAACGCACCGCTGGTGCTCGGGGGCGGTGGAGGCGCCGCCCCTGTGATTTGGAGGTAAGTTGTGCGACAATTGGTAACGCTGGCTTGCGACGAGTGCAAGCGCCGGAACTACCACAGCAGGAAGAACCGGCGGAACACCCCGGATCGCATCCAGCTACAGAAATATTGCCCGTGGTGCCGCCATCATACGGCGCACCGGGAGACCCGGTAGAATCGGTAGACAGAGGGCAGTAGCTCAGTTGGAAGAGCAGCGGTCTCCAAAACCGCAGGTCGTGGGTTCGAGTCCCTCCTGCCCTGCTTCGAGAGGCAAAGCCATGCGAGGACACAATGGGTAAGAAGCGCGGGCCCGCGACGGCGAAGGGGTCCAACAAGAAGTCGCAGCAGAAGCAGCCCCAGAGGAAGGGAGGCGGTGTGCTGGCCGGTCCGACGAGGTTCGCCAGGGACGTGCGGGGTGAACTCAGGCGGGTCAGCTGGCCCAACCGGGATCAGCTCAGGCAGAGCACGGCCGTGGTGCTCATCATCGTCATCGTGCTAGCCATCTACGTCGCCGCCCTGGACTTCGTGTTCCAGAGCCTGGTGCGCCTGATCTTCCTGTAGGTCTTCTGTGTAGGCATTAGGAGCGTTTCGTTTTGAAGAAGTGGTACGTCGTAAATACATACTCGGGGCACGAGAACAAGGTGCGCACGACTCTTGAGCGCAGGATCGACTCGATGGGCCTGGACAGGCACTTCGGTGAGATCCGCATCCCGACCGAGAGCGTCATCGAGATCAAGGACGGCAAGAAGGTGCCGACGATCCAGCGCCAGTTCCCGGGCTACGTCCTGGTGAACATGGATATGAACGACAGCACCTGGCAGCTCGTGCGCCAGACGCCGGGGGTCACCCAGATCGTCGGGGCGGGCGAGAAGCCACTCGCGCTCAGCCGCGCCGAGGTCGAGAGATTGTTGCACCCTGGCGAGGTCGAGACGCGCGAGAAGGTCAAGACCACGGTGGACTACCAGATCGGGGAGACGGTCAAGGTCATCGGCGGCCCGCTCTCTGACTTCACGGGCTCCATCTCGGACATCAACGTTGACCAGTCGAGGTTGAAGGTGCTCGTCTCCATTTTCGGGCGCGAGACGCCCGTGGAGCTCTCCTTCAACCAGGTAGCCAAGCTCTAACGAGAGGATTTCTATGGGTAGAGGACGCGGGCGCCGCGTAGCGCGCAAGTTGAAGTTGCAGATCACAGGCGGGCAGGCGAACCCTGCTCCGCCGGTAGGGCCTGCCCTCGGCCAGGCGCAGGTGAACATCGGGGAGTTCGTGCGGCAGTTCAACGACGCCACGCGCGACCAGATGGGCCAGGTCGTCCCGGTGGAGATCACGGTCTACGAGGACCGCTCTTTCACATTCATTACGAAGACGCCGCCGGCGGCGTTCCTGCTCAAGCAGGCCGCCGGACTCGACAAGGGCAGCGGCGAGCCGAACCGGATGAAGGTCGGCACCGTGACCCGCGCGCAGGTCGAGGAGATAGCGAAGACCAAGATGCCGGACCTGAACGCCGCCGACATCGACGGCGCGGCGAGGATAGTCGAGGGTACGGCACGGAGCATGGGGATTACGGTCGATGGGTAAGAGGCTCTTGGAACAGAAGCTGAGGATAGACCCCA
>DASSJP010000389.1:0-3175 GCA_035691165.1 Rubrobacter sp. | reverse complement strand
ATTTCGTTGGTTCGGCAGACTCCGATCTCAAAGGTCCCACGACCCCCTCCACCGAATCCCCGCCGATGACTATTAGCACCCGACCTCAAACCTGCTAGGCGTTGCCGAAGCTATCCTATAGAACGTTTGTACGCAGCCGATCCCCTTATTGGTTTATGGTACGGCGGAGACGCGAGGTCTTTCCGCCGAACGCCAATAGTTGCGGCGAAAAGGCCGTCACTTCAGCGCAACACTCCAGGAGATCCCACCCCGAGTACAACCCGGGCCGGAACCGCAAGGAATACAGGCTCGACCGATGTTACGAAAACGTTACAAAAAAGTTCACATTTATGGTTGTGCTCTTAGATACGGTCGTTTAATCTGGTGATGCTTCCAGCGAGGAACGAGAGCTAACAGGACACTGGCACGGGGGAGGTATGGCGAAGGATGGGCAAAGCATCTAGGATCTTCAAGAGCGAGCGCCGGTTGGGCCTGTACCTTCTGGCCGCGCTCTGTGTGGCGCTCGGCGCCCTCTTCGTCGGGTTGAGCGTCCTGGAATCGCAGAGCGAGCCGGTAAAGAGCGCGGCCACTCCGAGCCTGGCCTCCTCCCCGGAGACTTTGATCAACGAGGCCAGGGTCGAGTCGCAGGCACGCACGGAAGGGTTGGCCGCCAGGCACGCGGCTGAAGAGAAGGCGGCCAAAGAAGCAGCCGCGGCTGATCAAGCCGCAACCGAGCAGGCAGCAACTGAGCAGGCAGCAACTGAGCAGGCAGCAACCGAGCAGGCAGCGCCGGAGCGGCCCGCCGCCGACAGGGTCTCCACGGAGCCGGAGCCTGCTGCCCCCGTAGTCCCCGCGGACACCACCATGTATCTGAGCATCCCCGCGCTGGGCCTCTCGGACATCCCCGTGGTGGAGGGCACTACTGAGGCGAGCCTCTCCGTTGGAGCCGGTCACCTGGTCGGCTCGGGCTACCCGTGGGTTCCGAACTCAAACACCTACATAGCCGGTCACAGGCTCGGCTATCCCGGTACCGCCAGCGACCACGTCTTCTACAACCTGCCCAATCTGGTTCAGGGAGATCAGATCTTCCTCACCGACTCGAACGGCACGACTTACACCTACGCGGTGAGCGAGATCCTTGAAGTACCGAGGAACGACCTATCGGTGACGAACCAGATCCCGGGCAGGGATGTGGTCTCGCTGCAGACGTGCATCGAGAACTTCGGCGACTACTGGACTGAGGGTCCCAACTGGTTCGTCCGCTACATCGTCCGCGCCGATAGGGTCTCTTAGGCCTCCCAGGTCACGGTTACGCGCTATCCGCTCCCGCGTACAGGTACGCGGGAGCGGGTAGCGTCTTCTCTCTGTTAGAGTTCGCGGATGGAGGAGTACGAGCGGGTGTGGGAGCGTTTCGTCCGTGAACGCCGTCTGGAGTTCGGCGGGCACATGGACCCTGAATGGCAGGAGGGGCACAAGCTCTCGGCGTCTCTCATAGTCCACGTTGAAGCGGCTCGGTTTCACGAGCGCCTCGAACCCCTGAGGGAATCGCTTCGCCCGTTCCCTTTCGCCTCGCTCCACCCCGATCACTTCATGCACATAACGCTGATGCTTCTCGGCTTCCTGGTAGACGAGCCGGAAGACGAAGATGAAATCTCCCGCAAGAGGCTGCAAGAGATAGAGAACAGCGCCAGGATGGCCCTATCGGAGTTCCCCGCCTTCAACGTCACACTCGCAAACCTCAACGCTTTCCCTGGCGCGGCTTTCATCGAGGCGCACGACGGAAGGATGCTCGACGGGCTGCGGGATACCCTGTACGCGAGCTGCGGCCTGAAGAAGCCCCAGGGTCAGCCACACCTGACCATCGCCTACTTCCAGGCACCGGACGGTACGCGGGCCCCGGAAGAACTCGTCTCGGCCATAGCACACTACAGGGACTGGCCCGTCGGAGAGATGATCGTAGAGAACGTGGAGATGACCCTGCTCGACCTCCGTACAGACTACCCCGAGCCCAGGACGCTGGCCAGGATACCGTTGAGAGGAGGTCACAGGCTTCAGGCCTCGGGCATCAGCTGATGCCCGCGCAGGTCAATTTCGCCTTGAGAACAAGAAACGTCTATGCTCTGTAATGTGGTCGTCCACTCGATAGGAGCCCGACGGCTGAAATCTAACCCCGAAGGACCTTTGGGGTGAACAGCCAGCGCAGCGTACCTGCTCCGGCCTTCGGGACATCGTCGAACTGGATGCAGACGACACCGCCCTTCTTTATCTTCATATCCGCGCCCCCGACATCGCCGGTGAGCAGGTACACCGCCAGCTCGTGCAGGCCAGGTCTGTGCCCGGACAGGGCGATGGACTGCTTCCCCGCGTAGGATTCCAGCGCGAGGACGACTTTCTCGGGGGGGATGTCGGGTTCCAGGGCAGCGAGCTCCTCAGGTGCTGGCCAGCCGGCTTGTTCGGCCAGGATCTCAGCGGTCCGCCACGCCCGTTCGTAGGGGCTGCTCAGGAGGACATCCACCTCGGGAACGATGCGGCCCAGCCCGCGGGCCGCTCCGCGGAACTCCTCCTCACCCTCCGGTGTAAGCGGACGTCTGCTGTCGTCGGGCCAACGATCCGGGTCGCGGCTGTAGGCTACGGCGTGGCGGACGAGATAGAGGTACACGCGGGCCTACCGAACGCTCTTGCCTGGTGTTTGGACCACGTCCCAGCCCTTCGCTTCCTCCATGATCTTCTCGAACTTCTTCCACTTCTTCCCTTTAGTCAAGGCGCGGAAGGGTTTCGAATCGGGCACGCGGGAGCGAAGGCCCGCCGCCTCGCGGGCGCAGCGTTCAGAGTAGACACCCATCGTGAAGGCGGCTCCGCGCTGGACCCGCGTTCCACCGGTCGTGGTGCCGAGATCCCGCAGGTATCTGGAGGCGACTATGGCGTCCTGGTGATCTCCGAGATCGTCCTGCAGCGCTTTCAGGGGCTTGACGAGCTTCTGCACAGGCTTGCCGTAGACTTCGGACACGAACTCCAGGGAGTAGCGTAGCCGCTTTCCCTTCTTGCGAACGTCGTGGAAGGCCTCTGGGGATGAGGTCGTATCGAGGCGCTTCGCGGCCTTTCTCCACTTGCGGTAGCGCCGGGAGACAAGAGGTGGTGCGGCGGTCGTGATCGGCTCACGCGCAGGGTCGTGGCCGTTGCTGTGTGCGATCTCCTG
>DASSJP010000388.1:0-11049 GCA_035691165.1 Rubrobacter sp. | reverse complement strand
GGGTGGAGGTCAACTTCAACGACCGGTTCAAACTGTTGCAGATGCCTGTTCATCTGGCATCTACGCCGGCTCGCCGGACGGACGGGCTGCCCGGCGGTCATGTGGAGCGCGCCGGCGGTCCGGTCGAATGGCCCGTACAGGGCTGGTCCTGCGTGGCGCTGGCGGACCGGCAACTGGCCCTCGTGACCGGCGACGCCTACAGCCTCAGCCTGGACGGCAACCGCTGGCAATGGACCCTGCTGAGGAGCCCGAAGATGGCCTGGGGAGGCGGCGAGCCGGCGGTTTACGCAGGGCGTGACCAGCATACGGATCAAGGTCCGCACACCTTCGATTTCGTCCTCTGCGTCGGGGAGCAACTGGACGAAACGATGCTGCACACCACGGCACGACAGATGATGCAGCCTCCTGTCGTGTTCGACCGCTACGAGGGTATGAACCGTCCTCCCTGGGGGAACAGTCCCCCGCGCGCCCTCTGGCTCGGCGCGGTGGAACGGGCGCTGGCCGACGGAAGGATGGGCCATCTCCTGGATAATGAAGAGGTCGATGCCATGCGCCCCCTTTTTGAGAGGCCCGAACAGGATCCACGAACGTGAGCAGGTATCGTCCCACAGAGGAACTGGGGGCTCGAGTACGTGTATGAGGAATTGAAACGGCACGGCTCTCCATCGGGGGCCGAGAGAGCCTGCGCTTCTCATTGCAGGCAGAAGTCATAGAACACGCTCAGGGTTAGGAAGGAGGCCGACGGGGATGGCGGAGTTCTCTGGAAAGGTGGCAATCGTCGCGGGTGGCGCTCTGGGCATCGGGCTGGCTGCGGCCCGCAGGCTGGCCCAGGGCGAAGCCCCGGTTGTGATCTGCAGCGACCGCGAGGACCAGGTCGAGCAGTCGGTGGACGACCTGCGCTCGGAGGGCCTAGAGGTTCGCGGAACCCGGGCCGACGTGACCTCCTCAGCCGACATGATGAGGCTCGTAGCCTTCGCTGCTGAGAACTACGGTGGCGTAGACATCCTCGTCAACAGCGCGGGGGTCCAACGCTACGGGACCGTCGTGGAGACAGGAGAGGATGTGTGGGACGAGGTCCTGGGCGTGAACCTGAAAGGGATGTACCTGTCAAGCAAACACGCCATACCGGAGATAAGAAAGCGTGGTGGCGGGGCGATCGTCAACGTCTCATCCGTGCAGGCGTTCGCCTCTCAGAAGGGGGTGGCAGCCTACACCGCGAGCAAGGGAGGCGTCAACGCGCTGACCCGCGCTATGGCCCTCGACCACGCAGAGGAGGGCATCAGGGTAAACGCCGTATGCCCTGCCTCGGTGGACACGCCGATGCTGAGGTGGTCGGCGAACCTGTTCAAAGGCGACAAGACCGCCGATGAGACGGTGGAGAGCTGGGGCAAGATGCACCCGATGGGAAGAGTGGCCAGACCGGAAGAGGTGGCCGAGGTCATAGCCTTCCTGGCCGGTCCCAGGGCGAGCTTCGTGACCGGAGGAGAGTACAAGGTCGACGGCGGCATGCTCGCCGCGCTAGGTGTGAGCCTGCCTGAGTGAGAAAGGAGAACCGAGGGTGGAGACTCCGAGAGACGAATTAGTAGAGGTAGTACCGGAAGACTACAGTTACGTCTTCAACCCGTACAGGGAGCCAGTGGCCCGCGTCGAGCAGGGACAGAGGGTCGTCATCCACACCGAGGACGCTTTCGAGAGCAGGATCAACACCGTGGACGACCTGCCGAGCAGGGCGCTCGCCACGGCGAAGTTCCTGAATCCCCAGACGGGACCCGTATACGTCGAAGGGGCCGAGCCAGGAGACACCCTGGCCGTGCGTCTGGAGAGCATCGAGCCGAAGCGGGACTACGCCGTGAGCTGCTTCGTACCGTACTTCGGTGGATTGACGTCTACCACGCTAACCCGTACCTTGCAGGAGGCGCTCCCCGAGAAAGTCTACGTATGGAACCTCGTAGAAGAGGGCGGGGAGCGTTACGTGACCAACGACGAGATCGGTGTCCGGCTACCATGGGAGCCCTTCGTTGGGACCATCGCTGTGGCCCCTGACCTCGAGGCGATCTCAGCCCTCTCGCCGGGACCTTTCGGCGGCAATATGGACGTACCCGACGTGAGGCCGGGAAACACCGTATACCTGCCGGTCTTTAACGAAGGGGCGCTGTTCTACACGGGCGATTGCCATGCCCGCCAGGGGCAGGGCGAGCTGTGCGGCGTCGCACTCGAGATCACCAGCGAGGTCACGGTCTCCTTCGAGGTGATCAAAGGCGGAGGCATAGAGTGGCCCCGTATCGAGTCAGAGGATGAGTTGATGTGCGTCGGAAGCGCCAGGCCGATGGAGGACGCTGCCCGCATAGCCTACGCGGAGTTGATCGGCTGGCTCGAAAACGAGCACGGCTTCTCGCGCCCGGACGCCTACCAGCTACTTACCCAGGCAGGAGGACTCTACGTGGGAAACATGGTCGACACCACCTACTCCCTCGTGGCCTCCATCGACAAGCGATACCTCACGCATGGGTAAACCAACCTCTCCGAGGATCTAAAGACGGGAGCCAAAGAGCGCATGCGGCGCACGTATATCACCTGGACCTACGACCAGCGCGTTTGGGGACGCTCCTCATCCTCCTCGAACCAGGAGTCTACTATATTCCCCATTTACTAACTTTACTCAGCTACGGTTTCGTGCCTCCTTAACAGAGGATGGCCCTCGCAGAGTAATATTGTCGAAAGCATAAGGAAAATTGAGGTCTCGGCGCGGTGCTGTACCTTTGGCGACTGAACCGCAAACTCGTAAGAGATGAGGTCAGCGGTTCGAATCCGCTCGTCGGCTCTCCTCATTTGGCTTAGATAAGCGGAATACTTGGAATAGGAGAGAATCGACTTACGTATTAAGTGCACATGTATGCCAGCCGAGTGTCAATGCGGGCAAAGGGTGGGACACAGGGAGAGATTTCCAGAAAGCCTGCATTGTCTCGGTCCGCCACCGAAGGCTATCATGCGGCCATGCCGATAGCGAAGCCCAAGAAGGAAAAGACCTGCTGATGCGCCACGCTGATAGACCAGAACGGCAGCTATCTTCATGCGTGTAGGATTTGTGCATCACTGCTAACCTCAGGTGCTAGCGTCTGGCTAGCAACGTTCTCAGCTTCCTCTCAGAAACAACGACTAGACTGCATAGCGCGTGGCTGGACGGTCGTGAACAGAAAATTCGCGGGAGTCGCTTGGCTTCATGGAGGAAGGGGCACGTGGTGCGCAGGTGGATGAATTACGCGGGGCCATTCCTGCTGATCTGGATGGGGATTTTCCTCTACTCCTGGGATACGGACTTCTCGACTGCCGGAACTTCGAAGCTGGCCCTGACGCTGATCATAACTGGCCTCGTATGGGGAGGGCTGGCCTTCAACAGCCCACTGCGAGAGCGACGCTATCATCGAATCCCAGATGGCTCACTCCGCGCAAGCGCTGCTCCGGGTACTCGGTACCTAAGGCATCGAGGTTCACGGTATTTAGCGGCGCGCCCCTTCGCGGAGGGAGGGAGAAGAGGTGTCGCTATGAACCCGCCTGTTACTATTGCAGGAGAGTCCTTCGTGAAAGACTCCCTCCTTATCGCTGGCAAGGAGGTGAAAAAGAATCTCTTCAGTGCCAGGTACTCGATGTGGGCCTTGCTCTCCGGGATTGTGCTCAGCCTGACGAGTTCGGATCTCCTGCTTACGGACAAAGAGCTCTCAGTCTTGGAGCAGAACGAGATCCTCTACACCGTAACGAGTCTCTCCATTGGCTTGGGCCTCCTCGTGACCGGGAATCTTGCCGTGGACTCTGTGGCTGGCGAGAAGGAGCGGGCAATGCTAGAGGGTGTGCTGTCCACTCCTACAAAGCGTGGAGCGCTGCTCCTCGGCAAAGTCTGGAGTGTCCTGGCGACGTGGCTCCTCAACTTCGTTATCTCCGCCCCTTTCATTCTGGTGGTTGGCTTCGGCACAAGCGCACTGTGGGGGGCGTTGACCTACACGTTGGTCCTAGGCACCGTCAGCGTGGCGGGCCTCGCGGCCACAATTGTAGGCATCAGCGCCCTCTCGCGCACCGGACGTGGCGTGACACTCGCTTCCATAACCACCTTCATTGCGCTGGCGGCCCCGATTATGCTCAGTCCCACGCTGCACTAGAGCTGGTTCGGCAAGACTTACACCGTCTTGAGCCCATTTGCCCGGGTAAGGCTCTCGCTTAAAGTGGTGATTGGAGCCTCCTCGTGCAACTCCCGCACATCTGAAACTCAGGGATTCGCATGAGATCTCGGACCCGGCCAAACGAACCCGTTCGCGTCCCGCTGGCCAGGATGACAGGGTAACGATTTGAACTCCCATAAAGTCGGTCGTGATCACGGCGTCTTCTGGATGACAGCAATGTGAAGGTTGCGCACTTTATGCTCCCTGTGCTCGTGTCGCGCGCTCTCTCCCGCTCTTTCCGAAGCGCAGGTACAAGGAGGGCAAGACGAAGAGGTTCAGCAGCGTCGACGTAACGAGGCCGCCCAGAATGACGATCGCCATCGGGTGCTCGATCTCGTTGCCGGGGATGCTACCAGCAACCGCCAGCGGCACGAGCGCCAGGCCGGTCGCCGCGGCGGTCATCAGAATCGGCGCAAGCCGCTCCTTCGCCCCGCGCAGGACGAGCGCTGGCCCGAACGCCTCGCCCTCTTCGCGCTCGAGATGTTGGAAGTGGCTGATCATCAGGATCCCATTTCGCGCTGCGATGCCGAACACGGTCAGGAACCCGACCAGCGAGCCGAGCGACAGTATGCCGTCACCCATCCTCACCGCGAGCACTCCGCCAACCAGCGCCATCGGCAAAGTGAGGAAGAGTATGACTGCCAGGCGCAAACTTCCGAAGGAAGCGTGCAAAAGGAGGAAGATCAGGATCGCTGCTGCGATCCCGTAGATCAGCAGGTCCTTCTGCGCAGCGGCCAACTCGTTGGATTCTCCAAGCACTTCTATGTGGTACTCACGTGGGAGTTCGACTCCCGCGAGTTGTTCTTCGACGTCGGCCACGACGGAGCCGAGGTCGCGACCCTCCACGTTTGCGCCTACATCGATCCGGCGCGACTGCTGCTCGCGCTCTATGGCGTTCGGGGTAGGCGCTAGGCGAACGTCCGCCACCTCCTCCAGATGAATCTGATCGCCGCCGGGCGTGTCGATGGGGAGCTCGCGCATGCTGGTGACGCTATTGCGAGTCTCGGGCGTGCTCCAGACGTGCACGTCGTACGCCTTGCCGCCCCTGAAGATGTCACCCACCTCTTCGCTCGCGACCAGTGTGGCCGCCTGCCGGCGTACATCGCCCGGCTTGAGGCCGTAGCGTTGTGCCGCGTCGGGGTCCACCTCGACGGCCAGGTGTGGGAGGTCCTCCTGGAGGTCGGCGTGTGCGTCGACGACGCCGTCGATTGGGGCGATACTCTTCGAGATCTCGTCCGCCTTGCTGCGAAGCACATCGAGATCGGGGCCAAAGATGCGCACCACGATGGCTTCGCTCGTGCCTGTGAGCACCTCCTTGACCCTCTCTCTCAGGTACGTCTGCACGTCCCTGTAGAGCCCAGGATAGCTGTCGACCGTCTTCTGGACGGAAGCCAGAGTTTTGTCATAGTCGACCTTGGGACTGACGCTGATCCAGTTCTCGCCGAAGTCCACGCCGTATACCTCGTCAGCCAGGAAAGCCTGCCCTATGTGCGATCCACAGTTGCGGACCCCGGGGATCTCCCGCAGGTCCTTACAGGCCCGAACCGAGATCCGCCACTCTTCCCCTCTTGACGTGCCTGGCTTTGTCAACCAGTGCATGAGGAAGTCCCTCTCCTTGAAGTTCGGAAGCAGGTTTTCCCCTAGCGAAGGCGCCACCAAGACGCCTGCCAGCAAGCACACGGCGGCGGTGGCCATCGCGGGCCGCGGTGTGCCGATGACGCGCCCGAGAATCGCGCCGTAGCCGCGCTTGAGCACCCGCAGCAGCGGGGATTCCTGGTGCCTGTGCCCTCTCGACAAGAGGATCAGGCACAGCGCCGGCGTGACGGTCAACGCGACTACCATCGATACGAGTACCGCCAGCCCGTAGGAGAGTACGAGCGGCTTGAAGAATGCGCCGGAGAGTCCCTGCAGGAAAAAGACAGGCACAACAGCAACGACGTTGATCAGCGTCGCGTAGGTGATCGCCGTGCGCACCTCCACCGATGCGTCGAGCACGATGGCGAACGTCGACTTGCCGGTGTCCCCACTCCGATTCTGGCGCAATCGTCGCACGATGTTCTCCACGTCGATGATCGCGTCGTCGACGACGACGCCGATAGCGACGACGAGGCCCGCCAGGACCATCACGTTTATGGTGGTGTGGAAGTGGTCGAGCACGAGCACCGCCGAGATCAGAGAGAGCGGAATCGCGATCAGGCTTATGAACGCGGTGCGCCACTCGAAGAGGAAAGCTGCCAGGATCAGGATTACGAGCAGGACACCGAGCAGCAGCGCCGTCCTGAGGTTGTCGATGGCCATCTCGATAAAGGTGGCAGGCCGGAAGATAGTCGTGTCGATCTGTATGCCGGGAAGGCCAGGGCGCATCTCGTCTATCGCCTCTTCGACACCCCGCGTCGTCTCCAGCGTGTTGGCGTTCGGGAACTTCTGAACGACCAGCATCAGGCCGGGGCCGTCGTTGATAACGGCATCACCAACTAGCGGCTGGGAATCCTCCACCACGTTCGCCACGTCATCGAGGCGCAACTCCTCACCGTTACTTCCCTCGAGCGGCACCTGGGCGAGGTCATCCGGCCCGACGATCGGCATCACGTTGCGCACGTCGAGTCTCCGGCCGGACGTCTCGACGAAACCGCCGGTCCCGATTAACGCACCCTCTGAGTACTTCAACAGCCCCGCGTCCACGGCGTCCGACGTGACGTTCATTACCTGCTCCAGCGAGACACCGTTCTCGGCGAGCTTTCTCGGATCAACCTGCACGTGTTCCTGTTGCAGGCGCTCACCCCAGATCGCCACGTTGGCGACGCCGTCCACGCGCAGCAAGCGTTGCCTGATCTTCCAGTAGGAGATCGTGGACATCTCCATCATGTTCAGCTCGTCTGAAGTAAGCCCGATCTTCATGATCCGGCTCGTCGACGACAGTGGAGGCATCATGACAGGCGGGCTCGCCCAGGTCGGCAACGTGGGCACCGCCGTCGTCAGGCGCTCCTGTACCAACTGCCGCGCGTGATAGAGGTCGGTCCCCCGGCTGAAGATGAGCTCGATCGACGACAGGTCGGCGACCGACTTGGAACGCATCTCCTCGAGCCCCTCGATCCCGTTGAGCTGCTCCTCCAGCGGAATCGTTACCAGCTCCTCGACCTGCTGCGAGGAGTTGCCGACCGCGATAGTCTGGATCTCCACGCGTGGCGGCGCGAACTCAGGGAAGACATCTACAGGCGTGCTGCGACTTTGGGCGAGGCCGAAGATCATCACCGCCGCTGCGGCGAAGATCACCAGCCAGCGGAACCGCAAGCTCGATCCGACGATCCAACGCATCAGGTATCCCTACCTTTCAATGGGCGACTTCGAATTCGGTGCCGTATACCTCCGCGGCCCCGACCGTCACGACCTCGGTACCGGCGGGTGGGCCTTCGGAAAGCACGACGCTATCACCGTCCACACGGTCGATCTCGATCTCCCGACGCACGAAGGTCAGCGGCTCGGGGCTCGTGTAGGTGAACGCCTTACCCTCAGCGTCGTAGATGAGGGCGTCGTAGGGTATGACCTTCTCTTGACCGTCCGCACGAATTGCGACCGTCTGGAGACCGACTCGCTTCGCCCCCTCAGCAGTGAACGTCACGCGCTGGACGTCTGTTCCCTTGATCGGCTCGAGCTTCGCGGGCTCGTAATGGCTTGCCGTCTCCGGATATGCCGTTTCCGGAGCGCCGCTGCACCCAGAGAGCGATACGCCGGCAGCGATTAGCACGAGGCCCGCGCAGGCGGCAACTGCGTGACGCCTGCACTTACGGTCGATGCGCGGCGCGGCCATCACTCGCTGCGCCTTCCCGGAGAGGCGTCCCCCCTGCCTTCCTGACGGGCCGCGCTGGCCCGCTGCTCGGGCGTCATCCCGAACCGGCGGGAGCGCTCGGCAGCGGCCTCTCTGCCGCGATGTTGCTCAGTCGCGACGGCGGGCGTCGAAGGCGTTTCAGCTACCGGCTCGGGCTGCGCGCCGACGCCGAAACGCAGGTAGAGCGCCGGTAGCATGAAGAGACTGAGCAACGTCGAGGTGACTAGGCCGCCCAGAATGACGATCGCCATCGGGTGCACGATCTCCAGGCCAGCGACGTCGCCCATGACTACGAAGGGCAACATCGTCACGGCCGTCGCCGACGCGGTAGTCAGCACCGGCGCAAGCCGGTCCCGTGCCCCACGCTGGACTAGCTCGGCACCGAAGGTCCGGGCCTCGTTTGCCCTCAACCACTGGAAATGATGGATCAGCATGACGTGGTTGCGGGCAGCGATGCCCAGCAGCGCGAGGAACGCGATCAGCGCGCCGAGTGAGAGCGTGGCGCTATCGATGAGTGCCGCAAGCACTCCGCCGACGAGGGCCACGGGCAGGGTGAGGAAGGCCAAAGCCGCCAGGCGCCAGCTGCTGAATGCGGCCTGAAAGAGCAGGAAGCTGGCAATCGCGACGGCGATCCCGAAGCCCACGATCCGCGTCAGGCCGATCTCCTGGCTCGTGGACTCCTCGAGCACCTCGGCATGGTACTCGAGCGGGAACTCGGCGTTCGCGAGGCGAGCTTGGACCTCGCTGGCAACGGCGTCTATACCGCGCCCGCTGACGTCGGCTTTGACGTCGACGTAGCCCTGGACGTTGTCGCGTCTGATGACGGTCGGCGCCGACTTGATGCCCACGTCAGCCACCTGTTCCAGTCGTACGTGGCTGCCGTCCGGCGTATCGATCAGCAGCTCGCGGACGCTCTCTACGCTCTGGCGGGTGTCGGGCACACCCTTTACGATGACCTGGAACACCTTCTGCTCGCTGAAGATGCTGCCGACCTCGATACCCTGCAACAATGTGGCCGCCGCCCGGCGGACGTCTCCCGGCTTGATCCCATAGTCTTGCGCTTTGGCGAGGTCCGTCTCGATCTGAAGCACCGGCTTCTCGGGGGCGAGCTCGACGCGCGGATCGACGACACCCTCGACCCCGCTCACGAGCTGTCGCACCTCGTTAGCTTGGCTGCTCAGGACGTCGAGGTTCTGACCGTAGACGCGCACCACCAAGGGCTCATCCGCTCCCGTCAGGACGTCGAGGTCGTCGCCGGGATTCGGCTCTTCGCCGTGATAGAGTGCCCCGACATTGTGGATCTCTTGCGTCGAGTAGGTCACGACGTCGCGGTTGATGGTTTCGTCGAGGCGGCTCACGACGTCCTCAATCGACGCCATCGTTGCGTCATAGTCAGCGTCGGAGCCGATATTGACCCAGAGCTCGCTGGAGTTCACGTCGACAGGGCGATCGCCGGTGACAGCGCGTCCGACTTGTGCGGCGACGTCCTCGACTCCCGGTATCGTCCGCAGCTTGCTACTGAGCTGCTCCGTCGTGCCGCTCATCTTCGGCTCCGAGGTGGCGGGCGGACCTTCGAGGCGGACCAGCACGTCCCTGTCATTGAACGAAGGTACGAGTGCCGTGTCGAGCAGTGGCAGCGTGGCGAAGCCGACCACCACGCACACACCAGCGGCGATGAGCGCCGCACGCGGTGCACGAACGAATCGCGAAAGTGCACCGTCGTAGCGTGGGCTCAGCAACCTCAGGATCGGTGACTGGCGGCGCCCAAGTGATCCTCTTGAAAAGAGGAGCAGGCTCAACGCCGGCGCGACGGTAAGCGCGACGACCATCGACGCCAAGACCACGAGCACGTAGGACAGCGCCAGCGGCTCGAAGAACGCTCCCGGCCGGCCTTCCATGACGACTACTGGCACGATAGCCAGGAGCGTGATAAACGCGGCATAGGTGATGGGGCTGCGTACCTCGGTGAGGGCCTCCAGCACGACGTCCGCAGTCGACCTCTCGACTTCGTCGGCCTGGCGATGCTCGCGCAGGTGCCGGGCGACGTTGTGGACGCCGACGACGGCGTCGTCGATGACGACTGCGACTGCCACCGCGAGCCCCGCGAACGCGATCGGGTTGAAAGTCTCCCCCAGCAGGTAGAGTACGAACGCCGCCGCCACCAATGACAGCGGGATCGTCACGAGGCTGATCACCGCGGTGCGCCACTCGAACAGGAAAGCGGCGAGGACGAATGCCAAGAGAACGGCGGCGATGATGAGCGCAAGCGTCAGATTGCCGATCGCGTCCTCGATGTAGGTCGCCGGTCGGAAAACACCCGAGTCGACCTCCATGCCGGAGAGACCGGGTTGCAGCTTGTCGAGCGCGTCTTCGACCCCGCTAGTCACCTCGAGCGTATTGGCCTCTGGGAACTTCTGTACGACGAGCAGCAGGCGGTCGTCGCTGCCGTGGACGATGGCGTCACCGATCAGCGGCTGGTGAGCCTCCTCCACGTTCGCCACGTCGGAGAGTCGCAGCTTGCCGCCCGTGTTCTCGACCGGCACCCGGCCGAGGTTCTCCGGCGTCCCGAGGTTCTCGAAAATATGCCGGACCTGGAGCCTCTGATTGGGCGTCTCGATGAACCCGCCCGTACCGGGCGTCGACGCCTCGAGGAAAGTCAGCGGCGATACCAACTGCGCGTTGCCTGTCGTCTCGACGACCTGGTTCAGGGTGACCCCTTGATCCCGAAGCTGCTCCGGATCGACCTGCACCTGAAGCTGCTGGTCGCGCATGCCCCAGATTGCCACGTTAGCTACGCCAGGTACCCCCATCAAGCGCGGCCTGATCACCCAATGGGAGATCACCCCCGCCTCGGTTGGCGACAACTTCTTCGGGTCGAGCCCAATCATCATCACCCGGCTCGACGACGACAGAGGATTGATCATCATGGGCGGACGCGACACTTGCGGCAATCCAACAGCCCCTATGAGCCGCTCTTGCACCAGCTGACGCGCCTGATAGATGTCGGTCCCC
>DASSJP010000387.1:0-10753 GCA_035691165.1 Rubrobacter sp. | reverse complement strand
TGACGGTAAGGGCTTAGACTATTGTCGTTGGTCTTCCGGATGGAGGAGTTTCATTGTGGAACGCACGGTAATCCTCGGGGCGGCGCGGACGCCCTTCGGCAAGTTCGGCGGCGCACTGTCCCCATTGAGCGCACCAGAGCTCGGCGGCGCGGCGATCCGTGAGGCGATAGACCGCTCAGGCGTCGAAGACGGAGAACTGCAGCACTCAATCTTCGGGATCGTGGTTCAGGCCGGGGTCGGGCAGATCCCATCCCGCCAGGCGAACTTCCACGCCGGGCTTCCATTTTCGCTGACGACCGAGACCCTGAACCAGGTGTGCGCGTCGGGGTTGAGGAGCGCGACGCTCGGGGAGACCATGATCCGTGCCGGCGACTACGACGTGGTCCTGGCCGGAGGCATGGAGAGTATGTCGAACGTACCTTATCTGTTGCCGAAGGCCCGATGGGGTGCGCGAATGGGGGACACGCCAGCGCTCGACGCCATGATGCAAGACGGCCTCCTCGACGCTTTCGAGCACGTGAACATGATCCGTTTCGGCACAGTAGGCGCGAAGAGGTTCGATATCTCCCGCGAAGATCAGGACGAGTGGGCGCTCAGGAGCCACCAGCGCGCCGCAGCAGCGACCGACGAAGGACGGCTTCCCGAAGAGATTGTCGGCGTCAAAGTCCCAGGCAAGAAGGGCCAGACGAACTACGTCGAGGCTGACGAACCTGTCAGGCGCGACACCACCATCGAGAAGCTCGCCTCCCTCAAGCCAATGGACGAGGGCGGCACCGTGACAGCGGGCAACGCGCCAGGCGTAACGGACGGTGCCGGCGCCCTCGTACTCGCGAGCCAGAGCTTCGCACAGAAGCGCGGTCTCGAACCGCTCGGGGCTATCGTGGCGCACGCGAAGGTTGCCGAGGAGCCGCCAAACCTGCTGACCGTGCCAGGCAACGCTGGAAAGCTGGCGTTGGAGAAGGCCGGCTGGAGCGCTGACGATCTCGACCTCGTGGAGATCAACGAGGCATTCGCCGGAGTTACGATCCACTCGACCCGCATCCTCGGCGTCGACCCCGACATCGTCAACGTCAACGGCGGCGCACTGGCGCTCGGCCATCCCGTTGGCGCGTCCGGCGCCCGAATCCTGACGACGCTCCTCTACGAGCTGCGGCGCAGGGGCGGCGGCAAGGGTCTCGCCGCCATCTGCTCCGGCGGTGGACAGGGTGACGCCGTGCTGGTGGAAATATGAGCGACGTAGTAAGGGCGGTTCGCGAACCGCCCTTACAGATGGCACACTCTGGCGTAGGTATAAGCGCGAGAAGGGAGCAGCGGAGATGAGCGAAGACGAGAGAGACAACCCGGACAATCCGGGTGTGCTCGCACCTCCGCCCTTGATCTACGCCGCCGCCCTCGCCGCCGGTCTGCTTTTGAACCGCCGCTACCGGATCTCTTTCCTGCCTCGTTCACTCGCGAGAACGCTCGGCTGGCCGCTGATCGCCGGTGGACTCGCGATTGGGCTGCTCGGATCTCGCCAGATGCGCAGGGCTGAGACGAACATGGACCCGTACAAACCGACGACCGCGATCGTCTCCGAGGGGCCATTCCGTTTCACGCGCAACCCGCTCTATCTGAGCATGATCCTGATCTACGTCGGCATCGCCGCACTCGCTAACGCGCTCCCGCCCGTCCTGCTGCTCCCTATGGTTCAGCATCTCATGCGGCACGGCGTTATCGAGCGCGAGGAACGCTATCTCGAACGCAAGTTCGGCGACGAATATCTAAAGTACAAAGCGAGGGTTCGGCGTTGGATCTGAACGAGAAAGGCAACGTGCTTCCGCACGGCGACACGTTCCCTAGAGTCGAACAGTCTGCGTGGATCGCGCCCGGAGCTTACGTCATCGGGGATGTATATCTGGGCGAAGAGTCGAGCGTGTGGTACGGGGCCGTGCTGCGCGGCGACACGGAGCCCATAAGTATCGGTGCGCGGACGAACGTCCAGGACGGCTGCGTGCTCCACGCCGACCCTGGCTTCCCCGCTGTGGTCGGTGAGGGATGCGTAATCGGACACAAGGCGGTCGTGCACGGCTGTGAGATCGGGGACAACTCCCTCGTCGGTATGGGCGCCACGATCCTCAACGGCGCGAAGATCGGCGAAGGCTCGATAGTCGCCGCAGGCGCAGTCGTCCCCGAGGGTCGTGAGTTCCCTCCCCAAAGCCTGATACTCGGCATCCCCGCCAAGCGCTTCGGCGACGTGAGCGAGGAGCAGACCGCAGACATCGCACGCGGCGCCACGGAGTACGTCGAGCGCGCCAGAGCACACCGGGAGTCGCTGGCCCGCGCCTCCCGCATACGCTAACCCCCCGAGCCACCCCGCAAGGACAATTAGGACGTGTCTGACGAACGGCAGGGTCTTTCCCTGCCAGGTTGAACTGTTTACCGGGTCATCTGGCCGTCGACCACCATCTCATGGATTTTCCAGACGGGATCCCACACGCCATCTTCCATATTTGATAGGAGTGTGACTGCAATGTCCTGATCTGGAAAATAGCGGATCAGGCCACTTACGCCAACGTTGACCCCCTCTTTTTCAAAGCAGACGACCTTGCTCGCCTGATCGACGTAGAACCATAACCCGTACCCATACATCTCCGTCCAGGTATCCCACGTTCGATGTACGACTTGAGGTGTGAGGAATGCGCCGGTCAGTTCGGGCGAAAGGAGCTCACCTGCCCTCACCGCCCGCAAGAATCGGTCAAGGTCGACGACCGTGACATGGGCGCCACTATCCGGCGACCCGATCGGTGGGAAGGAGTAGATGTTCTTCTTCCAGTCCACGATGGTCCCGGTTGCGTCGCGAATCGGGTTGCATCCTTCGGCGACGTTGTGGTTGACGCGGTCCGTCCGGAAGAAATCGGAGGCGGTCATCCCCGCTTCGGCGAATACGTTGGCGCGGACGTAATCGCGGTAGGTCATCCCGCTGATGGTTTCGATCAGGAGTCCCAGGAGGACGTAGCCGCAGTTGCAGTAGCGGCACCCCTGTCCTGGGGGGAAGTTAGCCGGCTTGTTTACGAATTGGGGCAGGAAGTCGCGGGTTTCGACGACGGAGTAGTTGGCCTTCGTCTTCCACAGGTCTTCGTACCGTTCGCCCGCCTCTTCGTCGGCGTCGTCGCCTATGCCCGATGTATGGGTCAGCAAGTGAAGGACGTTAACTTGCTTCGAGAGTGTCGTGCCTTCCAGGCCCAGGCGCTCCACCACGGGCGTGTCGAAGGCCAGCAGCCCTCTGTCGATCAGCTGTAACGTAGCGATCGCGGTAAAGAGTTTGGTAACAGACGCCGTATCGAATCGCGTATCCAGGGTGTTGGGCACGCGCCACGCGCGGCTGGCGTAACCGTAGGCGCGGGCGTACAACTGGTTTGCACCTTGCGTGATGAGCACCGCGCCGGAGAACAGATCCCGGGCGGCTCGGTGCCGAAAATACTCGTCCAGTACGTGGGTCCAACGCATGACGTCCTTCCCAAGCGCTCCATCGTGCCCCGGTAACCTTCGACATCGCCGTGGAAGAGAGCCGGAGGGCCGCTGTGCTCCTTCAACGCAACACGGTCATACCCTCAGACGATCGTAGCAAAGCGCCGATGAAGGATCAATCAGGGGCTTTGTAACGGACCAGAGTGGTAATCCCGTGGTCGAACCTTCACTTCGAGGATAGGAGGGAAGATGATCAGGCGCGAGATGGCGACGAGGTACGGGAAGCGCGCCGTCAACTACCGGGCGAGGTCATCATCGCCTCGCCGAAGATCTGGCTAACCACGTGAACGCCCTGGCCTCCGGTCGCCTCGGTGTGCTACAGGCTTCACCTACGTGCTCCTCGACTGCTCGTCATTAGCGTGCCGGCAGGAGCCCAAATTCTCTAGTTGCCCTTGACAGCATTAGATACATTAGTGTAGATTTACATCGTAAGTTTACATTGTAAGTGTAGAAAGAGAATCAGAAGGCAAGGGTGGCGAAGATTGCTCGAAAGGCGCGTGACGGAGAAAGGGGGTGAGGGTTTGGATCGACGGGTGTCTCGAAGGAGGAAGGACCAACTACGAAAGGCATGGGAACGGAAATGAGGCGGCTTACTTTACTGCTCACGATGATGGCGTTGGCGTTGCTGTTGAGCGCCAGCGTGGCCCTGGCTCTGGCGGTCGATTGCACCGCTGATCGGGGCTGCTTCGGCACTGACGATCCGGATACGCTCAATGGTTCTGTCGGTAACGACGACATGGATGCCAGGCAGGCTGGTGACAGGCTCTTTGGCGGAGACGGCCACGACTGGATGTCGGGCGATGCTTACGGGCCGACCGACACCTCGACGGACGGCGACGACCGCGTTATTGGTGAGGCGGGTTCAGATGGGATGGTTGGCTACGGTGGCAGCGACGTACTCTCCGGTGGGGACGGACGCGACTACGCATACGCCGTGGAGAGCTCGAAAAATCCGGGTGAGGACACGGTCAGGGGCGGTGCCGACAACGATTTCATCGACGCGATAGATAAGACCAAAGACACCATCGACTGCGGCACGGGTACGAAGGACAGGGTCTACTACGACAAGGACCTCGATACGGTCGAAAGGTGCGAAGTAGCTAGGACGAAGTATCCTGAGGAGCTGTTCCGTGTTGCATCCGTGGCCGGGGAGGTGAACGCTTCCAGAGCACGTTAGCGCGAGAAGATCCTCGTTGCGTCCATCTGGGCCGGGGGCTTCGGCCCCCGGCTCCTTCGTTTGTGGGCTTGAATCCTGGTTCGATCATCAGTTAGCGTGTTCTCGGCGCCTGTGGCATCAAAGTCTTGCAAGACCCGCGCTACGGTCGCATGGTTACTGGATCACCGTCGCAGCGCCTCTAGCGGCGGCGTTGGGCTCGGCGGATTACGCGCTGTGGTCGGGACACTCTCCTAGTTAGCGCGGGCTTCCACCTCCTCGGGTGAGGCATCAGGGGTGGTTATGAGGTTCCGGATCTCGCGCAGTGCGACCGAGAGCGTGGAGAGGTCGAAGGTGCCGCTCGCGTTTATGTCCGCGAGGACTTGCAGGGTACGATCCACGAGTCCCTTGTTGGCTTCGACCCATGTCTCTATACGTTCGGGGGCGGGACTGTCTTCCGGGGTATTGTGGAGTACCTCCGCGGCCAGGGCGGCCTGCTGGTAGAAGATGTCGTCGCGCAGCGCGGAGCGTGCGAGCGTACGCCAGCGGTTGTCACGGGGGAGCGCTTCGATGTGGCGGCGCAGCCAGTGAAGCTTCAGCCGGTCGCCCAGGGTGAAGTAGACCTCCGCGGTCATGTCCAGGGGCTGGCCCGTGGAGTTGGCCACGTCTGTAATGTCCAGCGCAGAGAACATCGGGCCGAGGCTGGCCGCGCGATGTGCCAGATCAGGGGGTACGTTGGCGTCGATCAGGCGCTGGGCCGCGTTATCGACGGCTTCGCGGTCGCCGTCGAGCAGGATCTCCGGGATGCGTTCGGCCAGCTCCGCGGCCCCTTCCGAGAAGTGCGAGATAGTCGCCTGTATATCCAGCGGCGTGCGGCGGTTGCGGAGCAGCCAGCGGGTCGCGCGCTCGACGAGCTTGCGGCCGTCGAGCAATATCCTGATCTGTACCCTCGCCTCGACCTCGTTGTCCAGGGCTTCGATACCGTCCCACAGGGTGCGCATGGAGAAGATCTCACGCGCCGCCGTGTACGCCCGCGCTACGTCCGGCGCCTCTGCTCCCGTCTCCTCCCCGATACGGAAGACGAAGGAAGGGCCACAGCGGTTCACCAGGCTGTTCGTGACGTGGGTGGCCGTGATCTGACGGTGCAGTCGGTGCTCGTGGATCTCCTCTCGGAACCGTTCTCTCAAGGGTGTCGGGAAGTATCGTTCTAGCTCGCGTGAAAGGTACGGGTCCTCGGGGGCGTCCGAGGTCAGGAGGTCCTGGTAGGTAGTTATCTTGCTGTACGACAACAGAATGCTGAGCTCGGGGGTAGTGAGGCCCTTTCCGTCCGAGCGACGCTCGCCGAGCTCCTCGTCACCCGGCAGGAACTCCAGCCCGCGGTCGAGGCGGCCAGCGTGTTCGAGGGCGTGGATGTAACGGGCGTGCACGTCGACCATCGGGTGAGCCAGGGCGAGGGCCTGGCTGATCGCCTGTGTCTGCTGGTAGTTGTCGCGCAGGACGAGGTCCCCGACTTCATCGGTCATCGATGCGAGCAGCTCGTTGCGCTGCTTCTCCGTCATGTCGCCGTCCTCGACGATGGCGTCGAGCAGGATCTTGATGTTCACCTCGTGGTCGGAGCAGTCCACCCCTGCCGAGTTGTCGATGGCGTCCATGTAGATACGGCCACCATTGAGCGCGTACTCTATGCGTCCCCGCTGCGTGAACCCGAGGTTCCCGCCCTCACCGACCACGCGACACCGCAACTCGTTTCCATTCACCCTGAGGGCGTCATTCGCCCTGTCGCCGACCCTGGCATTGCTCTCCGAGCTGGCCTTGACGTAGGTGCCGATGCCACCGTTCCAGAGCAGGTCCACCTCGGCCTTGAGCATGGCGTTTATGAGATCGGTCGGCGTCATCGACTCTGCCTCGACGCCAAGCCTCTCCTTCACCTGCGGCGAGAGTGGGATGGATTTGGCCGTGCGCTCGAAGATGCCGCCGCCCTCTGAGATGAGGCTCTCGTCGTAGTCGGTCCACGAGGAACGGGGGAGCCTGAAGAGGCGCTCACGCTCCTCGAAGCTCTTCTCCGGGTCGGGGTCGGGGTCGAGGAGGATGTGCATGTGGTTGAAGGCCCCGACGAGCTTTATGTGCCGGCTCAGGAGCATCCCGTTGCCGAACACGTCGCCCGACATGTCTCCGATGCCGACGACGGTGAAGTCCTCGGTCTGGATGTTCTTGCCGAGCTCGCGGAAGTTCCGGCTCACCGACTCCCAGGCGCCTCGCGCCGTGATCCCCATCTCCTTGTGGTCGTAGCCGACGGAGCCACCGGAGGCGAAGGCGTCTCCGAGCCAGAAGTCGTACTCGGCCGAGAGTTCGTTGGCTATATCGGAGAAGGTCGCCGTGCCCTTGTCAGCGGCGACGACGAGGTAGGGGTCGTCATCGTCGTAGCGCGTGACGTCTGGAGGCGGGACGACCTCGTCTCCCGAGATATTGTCCGTGATATCCAGCATTCCGCGGATCAGGGTCTTGTAGCAGGCGACGACCTCCTGCTGCAGCGCTTCGCGGCCTCCCTGTGCGGGCGGGCGTTTCACGACGAAGCCGCCCTTCGCCCCGACGGGGACTATGACGGCGTTCTTCACCGTCTGGGCCTTCATGAGGCCGAGGATCTCGGTGCGGAAGTCCTCACGCCTGTCCGACCACCGTATGCCGCCGCGGGCGACAGCGCCGCCGCGCAGGTGGACCCCTTCGGTCCGTGGGGAGTAGACGAAGATCTCGAACCTCGGCAGAGGCAGCGGGAGACCGGGAATCTTTTCAGGGTCGAGCTTGAACGAGAGGTGCAGCTTCGGATTGCCCTCGGGCGTGCTCTGGTAGTAGTTCGTCCGCAGCGTCGCCAGGGTGACGGCGAGGAACAGGCGCAGGATGCGGTCTTCATCCAGGCTCACTACCGCGTCTAGGGCCTCTTCGATCTCCCCTTCGAGCCGTTCGCCGTCGGCGCGGTCCTGACGGGAAGGGTCCAGCCGGGTCTTGAAGAGCTCGGCCAGTAGACGGGCGATGTGCGGGTTATCTACCAGGGCGTCCTCCATGTAGTCCTGGGAGAACGTAGAGCCTGTCTGGCGCAGGTACTTGCAGTAGGCCCTGAGGACCGAGATCTCACGCCACGTCAGCCTGGCGCGCAGGACGAGACGGTTGAAGCCGTCGTTCTCGACGGCCCCGCGCCACGCCCGCGCGAAGGCGTCCTGGAAGATCTCCTTCACCTCACCTGTCTGTAGCTCGCCGCCGGCCTCGTGGACGAGGCCGAAATCGTAGATCCAGATCGGAGCAGAGTCTGCGGGTTTGATCTCATGCGGGCGTTCGTCAACGACCTCGACGCCCATGTCTTCGAGCAGGGGAAGGATCCCCGAGAGCGCGACCTGATCGCCTAGCCTGAACAGCTTGAACCCGAGGAAGTTTTCGGGTTCTTCGATCGGGTGGTAGAGGCTCATCTCAAGGTCGTCCTCGGATTTCAGGGCCTCCATCCTCTGGATGTCCGAGACGGCGGTGCGTGGCAGGAAGCCGGCGCGGTAGCCCGCGGGGAAGGCGTCGCGGTACTTATGGAACAGTTCGTTGCCACGCTCCTCGCCGAAGTGTTCGATCAGGGCGTCGTAGAGGTTGTCCGTCCATGAGCGGGTCGTCTCGACGATGCGAGCCTCGATCTCCTCCTCGTTGTACTCTGGCGTCTCCCCCGGCTTCGTGTAGATGATGAAGTGGATGCGCGCGAGCACGGACTCCGAGAGCCTGACGTTGAACTCCACGTTCGCGCCTTCGAAGGCTTGAAGAAGTATGTCCTGCATGCGCTCCCTGATCACGGTGTTGTAGCGGTCGCGGGGCACGAAGACGAGGCATGAGAAGAAGCGTCCGTAGGTGTCGCGCCTGACGAAGATCCGCACGCGTTGGCGCTCCTGCAGGTGGAGTATGCCCATCGCTATCTCGAAGAGCTCCTCCTTGGACATCTGGAATATTTCATCCCTCGGATATGTCTCCAGGATCTCGACGAGGTCCTTTTCGTTGTGGCTCCCCTCCGGGAAACCGGCCCTCTCGAGTACGTGTCGAACTTTGCGCCTGACGAGCGGGATGTCGAAGACGCTGGCGCTGTAGGCGGTGAAGGTGTACAGACCGAGGAACCGCTGCTCCCCGGTGACCTCGCCCGACTCGTCGAACTTCTTGATGCCTATATAGTCGAGGTACGATGGCCTGTGTACCGTCGCCCGCGAGTTCGCCTTTGTCAGGTTCAGTAGCTTGGGCGTTCGGGCGAGCCTCCGCACCTCGGGAGTTAGCTCGGCGAAGCTGTGGGACACAGGCCCCGACTCCGTCTGGCGCAAGATGCCGAGCCCCGACCCCTGCACGGCGCGTAGGGCATCCTCGCCGTCCTGCGTAGTCAGATCGTATTCCCTGTATCCGAGGAACGTGAAGTTGTTGTCGTCGATCCACTCCAGAAAAGCGCGGGCCTCGGCCAGGTCCTCAGGCTCGAAGTCGGGCGGGTTCTCTTCGAGCGCTGAGACTATGCCCTCGACCCTCTCGCGCATCGAAGACCAGTCCTCGACGGCGGACTGAACGTCTTCAAGTACCTTCGCGATGGACCTCTTCAAGCCATCGAGCACGGACGGCTCGGTCTGGCGGTCGATCTCGACGTGGATCACCGACTCCGAGATGGCGTCTTCATCGCTGGAGTCAGGGGGAAGGACTTCGATGAGCCTGCCTTCCGCGTCGCGGCGTACGTTCATGACGGGGTGGAGGATCATGTGTATCGCGTAGCCCTGGCGGTTTATCTCCATCCTCGTCGAATCGACGAGGAAGGGCATATCGTCGTTGACCATCTCTATGACGGTGTGGGTCGACTGCCAGCCGTTCTCTTCGAACTGCGGGTTGTAGATCCTGATCTTCCACTCCCCGGGCCCGCGCTGCCCGGCGAAGCTCCAGTGGGAGACCGCCGCTCCATACGCATCTATCGGGGAGCGGTCCTCCAGATCATCCTCGTCCACCCAACCGTAGTACTGGCGCGCAAACTCCTCGACCAGCGGTGCCTGATCCTGTGGCATCTGCTCCCTGATTCGGGCCACGACCTTGTCCAGAAGCTCTTCTTTTACCAGCATCGGCACGCCTCCCTCGGCGGTTCCCTTCCACCAGTCCATTATAGTCCCGCGGTAATTTTCCGGTCAGGGCCGTGAAGAGAGGCTCCCCGGTCCGGAGAGCCTCTGGATTTTGCCTGTTAGAGGGGTCTTTCTAACGGACTCCGACGGCCTCCCAGGCGTTGCTGGTCGAGGTCTTCTGCGCCAGTGGATGCATCAGCCGCCGGAGCTACGGCCGATGCTGCTTCGCGCTTCTCAAATACATACTTGGAGAATTGGTAGGATCGGTTACCCGGATATCTATTGGACAGCACAAGACGCTCGTTGGGGAGTAGGAGGATCTCGTGAACTTCAAACTCACTGGAGACCAGCAACAGATCAAAGCGCGCGCTGCCGGATTCGCCGATGAGGACGTAGCGCCTGACGCGGCGGACCTGGACAGGGAGGACAGGGTTCCTTTCGGGACGCTGGAGAAGATGGCCGACACCGGATTCATGGGCCTGTGCGTGCCTGAAGAATACGGCGGGGCCGGCGCCGACTTCCTCTCTTACTGCTTGCTGATCGAAGAGGTCAGCCGCGCGGACGCGGGCGTCGGCGTGACGCTCGCGGTTCACACGAGCGCGGGCACGCTGCCCATCGTGATGTTCGGCACGGAAGAGCAGAAAGCGCGGTGGGTGCCGCCGCTTGCGCGGGGAGAGAGGATCGGCTGCTTCGCCCTCACAGAACCCGAGACGGGCTCGGACGCCAGGGCTATACAAACACGGGCCGAGAGGGTCGAAGGAGGCTACCGCGTCTCGGGATACAAGCAATGGGTCACCAACGGGCGCATCGCGGGCACCATGATCCTCTTCGCCCGCGCCCCTGAAGGCATTTCGGCCTTCATCGTACCTATGGACGCCGAAGGCATCTCCTTCGGCGAACACGCGAGGAAGATGGGTGTGATCTCCGCCACCACGGACGACGTCCTCTTCGACAACGTCTTCGTCCCAGAGGAAGATCTACTCGGGGAAGA
>DASSJP010000386.1:0-3366 GCA_035691165.1 Rubrobacter sp. | reverse complement strand
TCGCCTGTGTCCCTCGTCGTACCTTTCAGTACAGGAGCCTTTCTCTACGTCCTGAGATCCGCGATCACGTGACCCGGAAGGCGGCCTGCGACCATCGTAGCAGGGTCAGCCTTCGTCTCCCTCCACTCACGAGTTTCGTCTTAACTCTGTATCGCGCCTGATAGCCGGCTATGCTAGATTAATTTCAGGAGCGGACACGGTAAGCACTTCACGGGTGGGAAAGCCGCACAGAACAGTCTATTCGTGCGATACGGTACTGGGAAGATCGGGTCATCGGGCCCTTGGTCGATGCCGGTAAAGGGGGTTTGATGGTGAGGCGGATCTATACGGTGCTCATCTTTCTGGCAGCGGCGGTCGTGCTCTCCGCCTGTGGTGGCGGGGGTTCTTCGGAGGCCACGAAGGCGACCGGGCCGATCAAGATCTGGTACTCCGATAACCCACAGGAGATCTCCTGGGGCAAGGCCACGGTAAAGCGCTGGAATGAGGAACATCCCAAGGAGAAGGTAACGGGCCAGGAGATACCTGCCGGGGAGACATCGGAGGCCGTGATCCAGGCCGCCATCACCGCGGGCAATGCCCCATGTCTGGTCTGGAACGTCGCCCCAGCCGCCGTACCCCAGTTCCAGCGCGCCGGAGGTCTGGTCCCGCTCGACAGCTTCGACGGCGGCGTGGAGTACGCCCGAAAGCGCACCGGCGACCGCGTGGATCAATACGTCTCCTCCGACGGCAAGCTCTACCAGCTACCCTGGAAGAGCAACCCCGTGATGATCATCTACAACAAGGACCTCTTCCAGAAGGCCGGGCTGGACCCGGAAAATCCCAAGGTCGCAACCTACGATGAGTTCTTCCAGACTTCGAAGACGATCAACTCCAAGCTTGGCATCGCTCCGATCTGGCCTTCGGCGGACCAAACCTTCTACCAGTCCTGGTTCGATTACTACCCGACCTTCATCGCCGCGACTGGCGGCGACCAGCTGGTCGAGAACGGCAAAGCGCAGTTCGATTCAGCGACGGGCCTGGAGGTCGCGGACTTCTGGCGCTCGATGTACGATGCCGGGCTCATCCCGCAGGAGAGTTCCCCGGTGGACGCCTTCGCCGAGGAGAAGAGCGCGATGAGCATGGTGGGTCCGTGGGCCGTCGCGGTGTATACGGACGTCGATTGGGGCGTTGTGCCCGTCCCGACGCCTGACGGGAAGTCGCCTGAGGAGATCCACACCTTCTCCGACGCGAAGAACGTTTCGATCTTCTCCGCCTGCAAGAACCAGAAGACCGCCTTCGAGTACATGAAGTTCGCAACGTCGGAGGAAAGCGATGGCCGGCTGCTCGAGATGACGGGCCAGATGCCGCTGCGCGAGGGCCTCGAACAAAAATACGCCGACTTCTTCGATGAGAACCCGCTCTACGCGAAGTTCGCCGAGCAATCCTCACGCACGGTGGAGGTGCCCAACGTAGAGAACTCCATCCAGATGTGGCAGAAGTTCCGGGCCACGTACTCGGAGTCTGTGATCTTCGGCAAAGAGCCCGTTGACAAAGCCTTCCCGGCTGCGGCCAAGGATATCGAGGAGATCATCAAGGGACACGGGCGGTGACGGGGGGCGCCAGATATATCGGATACCTCTTCATCCTGCCCTACCTGATATTCCTGGGGCTCTTCCTCGCCTTCCCCCTTGGCTTCGCGGTGTGGATGAGCTTCTACGAATACTTCTTCGCCGCGCCAGGCGCACAGGTCGAGCGGCCCTTCGTCGGCCTCGGCAACTATCAGGAGTTGCTGCTCAAAGACGACACTTTCCACACGACGCTCGGGAACATCTTCGTCTTCATCGCCGTCAACGTGCCCCTGACGGTGGTGCTTGCACTCGTTCTTGCGACAGCACTGAACGCGAAGCTGCCCGGCCAGACGTTCTTTCGCACCTCCTACTATCTACCCTACGTCACGGCCAGTGTCGCCGTCGTGGCGATCTGGGGCTACCTCTTTTTCTCAGATGGCCTGGTGAACCACATAATGGGCGGCCTTGCGCCGCATCCCCCTTGGCTCGTGAACGAGTTTTGGGCCATGATCATAATAGCCCTTCTCGTGACGTGGAAGCAGCTTGGGTACTACGTTCTGCTGTACCTTGCAGCGCTACAGAACATCCCCCGCCACCTCTATGAAGCCGCCGACGTGGATGGAGCAGGGGCGGTGAGCAAGTTCTGGAACGTCACCATGCCTGGCCTGAGGCCGGTCACGATGCTAGTCGTGATCCTCTCCACGATAATCGGGGCGAACCTGTTCACCGAACCTTATCTCCTGACCAATGGCGGCGGCCCTGTAAACCAGACCCTCTCTCCCATCCTCTACATGTACCAGGTCGGCATCGAGCAGGCCGATGCTGGCTACGCGGCTGCCATCGGTGTCACCATGGCCATCGTCGTGCTCGCCATCGCCGCCGCGCAGAGATTCGTGCTCGAGCGTGAATGATGACTAGCGCCAAGGCACCCACCACGGCGGGCCGCCGCGCAGTCGGGCGCGTGATCGGGTTTCTGGCACTTTGTTTCGGGGCCTTACTTTTTATCTTCCCCTTCTACTACATGGTCGTAGGGGCACTGCAGGCTGCGCCCGATCCCAGCATCTCAGGGGCTTTCCCGAGCCCGAAGGAGCTGTCGTTCACCAATTTCCACAGCATAAACGAGCGGGTCATGCTCTTGCGGGCGCTCTTCAATTCTGCGGTTTATACAGCGGGCGTGATCGGGGGCACGCTCGTCATCGGGATCCTCGCCGGCTACGCGCTCTCGCGGCTGCGGTGGCGGGGACGTTCGCTCGTCTTCAACCTGGTTCTCCTTACGCTCATCGTCCCGTTCCAGCTCTTGATGATCCCGATGTACGTCTTGATAGTGCGCGGCTGGGGTCTTGCGGATTCGTACCTTGGGATGATCCTACCCTTCCTGGTTAACTCGACCGCCGTGTTCATCTTCCGCCAGTTCTTCATGCAGCTCCCCGAGGACATGCTCGACGCTGCACGCGTGGACGGCGCGGGTGAGCTGAGGATCCTGACCAGGATCGTGCTCCCGCTCTCGAGACCAGCCATCCTGACCGCCGCCCTGATCACCTTCATCGGCCCGTGGAACGAGTTTCTCTGGCCCTTCCTGGTAACCAAGAAAGCCGAGATGCAGCCGCTGGCCGTGGCCCTCGCAAACTACATCTCCGCCGTCGCGGCGAGCACAGCGAACCCCTTCGGGGCCATCCTCGCCGGCGCCACGGTCCTCGCCGTACCACCCGTCGTCCTCTTTGTCATCTTCCAGCGCTACTTCGTGGAGAGCGAAACCTCAGCGAGCCTCAAAGAGTGAACGCGAAGCCGTTCACTCTCAAACGCCTCGGGGTCGTGATGG
>DASSJP010000385.1:0-7795 GCA_035691165.1 Rubrobacter sp. | reverse complement strand
TCCATCTTCTGGATCGGAAGTAGGCCGACAGCGCCGAGGATCGTTGGCGCTATGTCGTGGGTGGAGGCGAAGTAGTCGGTCGTCTGCCCGGCCCCCTTGCCCTCGGGGTGCCTGATAAACAGGGGGATGTCAGTCAGCTCGGGCCAGAGCGCCCCGTAAGGTTTGCCCGTGGCACCGTGCTCGCCGAGGGCTACGCCGTGATCCGCCACTACGATCAGCAGGGTATCGTCCATTCGGCCCGTTGACTCCATCTTGTCGAGGAAATGGCCGAACCAGCGGTCGACCATCGTCACCTCCCCGGAGTACAGCGCCTTCATCCTCTCCAGTTCCGTATCGTCGATCCAGTCCGAACTGCCGTAGTTGGGCACTATGGGGTTCCTGTCCGCATAGCCGTCGCTGTAGAGCCTGACGTACTCTTCGGGCGGGTCCCACGGCTCGTGCGGGTCGAAGCTATCCATGACGAGGAAGAAGGGCTGCCCCTCGTCCGCCCGCTCCAGATACTCGATCCCCCTGGTGAAGAGCCGCGGCGCGAACCAGTCCTCCTCGGTCTTGCGGTCCTTCGTGTTGGCCAGGTACTGGCGCACCTTGTCAACCATGCTGTCGTCGTTCCCGGGGACCGTGTTCTGCCTTATCTGGTCCTCGGGGACGCCGAGCTTGGGTCGGAAGCGGTCCCGCTCCTGTCCCCTGACCCACTCGAACACCCCGAAGCCGCGCTGGAAGTTCATGGAGGGGTGGAACATGGGCTGGGTGTCGGAGAACAACGTCGTGCTGTAGCCGGCGTTCAGCAGAGTCTCGGAGAGTGTGATCTGCTGCTCCGGGATCGGCTGCCAGCCAGCAGGCTGGAAGGACTCCCCAGGCAGCTTGACGATGTCCCTGAAAGGCCAGGTCCTCATGCCGGTGTGTATGGCCCTCCTCGCGCAGAGCGTCGGCAGAGACTCGGGGTATGCCTGGGTAAAGCGCAGGCTCTCCCCCGCCAGGGCGTCCAGGTTCGGGGTCTGGATCTGGTCGTTGCCGTAGACCCCGATGTGATCTTTCCTGAGGCTGTCCAGGATCACCAGTATGACGTTCACTTCTCGTACCCCCGTGTGGAAAGGTGGCCGTAACCCGAACCCATAGCCGGGACGCCGCCTATTCTAGACCAAGAGACCTCACGTTTATTGCAGCGAGCCGGACCCGCGACGTATCGTACGTCCGGCGAACCAGGCCAGGGTCTTCTCCAACCCCTCACCGGCAGTGATACGCGGCTCCCATCCGAGCACCTCTCGCGCCCGGCTTATATCCGGACAACGTCGCCTGGGATCATCTTCAGGGAGAGGCTCGTAGAGGATCCGGCTCCGCGAGCCCGAGAGCCCTATGACCATCTCGGCGACCTCGCGCACCGAGTACTCGACGGGGTTGCCGATGTTTACGGGACGGATCTCCGAACTCTGCATCAGGCGTAGGACGCCTTCGACGAGGTCGTCCACGTATTGCACGCTCCTCGTCTGGGTACCGTCACCGTACACGGTCAGCGGCCTCCCGGCGAGAGCCTGGGTGATGAAGTTGGGGATCATTCGCCCGTCGTCGGGCCTCGTCCTCGGGCCGTAGGAGTTGAAGATGCGTACTATGCGCGTGTCCAACCCGTAATGACGATGGTAGGCCATCGTAACGGTCTCCGCGTAGCGCTTGGCCTCGTCGTAGACGCTTCGGACGCCCGTGGTGCTGACGTTGCCGCGATAGTCCTCGTGCTGCGGATGCACGAGCGGATCGCCGTAGACTTCTGAGGACGAAGCGAGCATGAATCGGGAGCCCGTCGAGAGCGCGAGATCCAGAGCGTTGTGGGTACCAATGGCTCCGACTTTCAGGATCTCTATGGGGATGCGCCCGAAGTCTACCGGGCTCGCCGGAGAGGCGAAATGATAGACCTCATCCAGCCTGCCCTGGATCCCGAATGGCAGCGTGACGTCGTGGTCCACGTGCTCGAAATGGGGGTTCTCCTCCAGATGCGCGACGTTCTCCAGGACACCCGTACTGAGGTTGTCCACGCAGAAGACCTCATAGCCGTCGGAGAGGAGCCGCTCGCAGAGGTGGCTGCCGAGGAAACCGGCCCCGCCCGTCACCAGCGCGCGGGGTCTCCCCTCTCCGCCTCCTCCCCTATCCACGTCCGAATCCGCTGTACAGGAGGCCGGCTTCCCGCCAGGGGGCCGGGTCGAGCGCGTTACGTCCATCCACCACGAGCTTCGGCTCCCGCATCAGGGAGGCAGCCTTTTTAGGATCTAGACCCCTCATCTCCTCCCACTCGGTCACAACCACCGCCGCGTGCGCGCCTTTGATGGCCTCGTAGGGGTCGAAGACGACCCGGAGGACGGGAAGGAGCTTCGCCGCGGCCTTGCCCGCAACGGGGTCGTAACCGACGGCCTTCGCCCCGAGGGAGTTCAGCGCGCTGGCTATCTCCAGGCTCGGCGCCCCCCTCAGGTCGTCGGTGTTCGGCTTGAAGGAGAGGCCGAGGAGCGCAATGCGTTTGTCGCTCAGGGTATGGAGGTAGTGTTCGAGTTTCTGGATCACCCGCCCGCGCTGGCGCTCGTTGACGGCCACTGTCGCGTCGAGCAACAGCGTCTCGTTCCCGTATTCGCGGGCCGCGGCCCTCAAAGCGGCGACGTCCTTCGGGAAGCAGGACCCGCCCCATCCGATGCCGGGGTTCAAGAACCGCGACCCGATGCGCCCGTCGAGGCCGATGCCGCTAACAACCCTGCCGACATCCGCCCCGGTCAGCTCGCAGAGGTTGGAGATCTCGTTGATAAAGCTGATCTTGGTCGCTAGAAAGGCGTTCGAGGCGTATTTGATCATCTCCGCGCTCGCCAGATCCGTGGTCACGAACGGTACCGCGGCTTTGGGACGGGGGTCCATCTGTGTCGGGAAGGTCTGAGCTATTATCGGCTCGTAGAGCGTCCGCATGGTCTCGAGCGGCTCGCGGGAGTCGGCCCCGACCACGATCCTGTCCGGGAACAGGGTATCGTAGACGGCACTCCCCTCCCTGAGGAACTCCGGGTTCGAGACCACCAGGAAGTCGGCCGCGCTGCCAGCACCCTCCCCGATCCACCCTGAAACGTGGTCACCGCTCCCAACCGGCACGGTGCTCTTGTTGACAACGACGAGCGGACGCTCGCGCCGTGGAGACCCGGCTAGAGCTCGCCCCATCTCGCGTGCTACGCTCGCCACGTTCGAGAGGTCGGCAGATCCATCATCGCCCTGCGGCGTTCCCACCGCGATGAATACGACATCAGCACGACGCACGACCCGGGCCAGTCTCTCAATGCCTGCGAAAGAGAGACGTCCCGCACCCGCGGTTCGGGTCACCAGATCTTCGAGACCAGGCTCGTAGAAGGGCACCTGCCCGTCATTGAGGCTCGTCACGCGCTCTTCGTGGTTATCCAGGCAAGTCACCCTGTGCCCGAGGTGCGCCAGGCACGCGCCCGTCGCCAACCCGACGTAACCTGCTCCTATAACCCCTACCTCGAAGCTATCGACGGGCACAAAGCCTCCGGATACGGGCCCGATCCACCCCCGAGCGTGGACAGACCATCGACCTGAAGATTACTCCTCGTAGCTTACTACAGGCGGAGCGTATCTTGACAAACAACGGAAATACATTGCTTATCGTGCCGGAAGGTATAGAATTCCAAATCACGGAAAGCATCTTTCACGAAGGAGGTGCGATAGAGGACCTGTCAGGTAGGGATGGATCAGCAATATCGGGTAGCCGTAAAGGAGAGAGATGAAGAAGAGGCTGACTGTACTGGTAGCGATGCTAGCGATCATGATGTTTGCGGCAGTCCCGGCGTTCGCGGACACGACACTCGTAACTATCGGCCCGCTCAACGCCGAAGGTGAAGGCGTTATCACCGCCGAAGCCGAGAGCGTCTTCCTCGGCAACGACAGCGCCGAGGGCTCGATCGGTGGATTCACAGCCGAAGCCGAGAGCCACTTCCTGTTCTTCCATTTCAACGACGAATAGGAAAAGCATTCAGCACAGCGGGGTGGGGCGATTCCCCACCCCGTTTCTATGTCAGTAGGCACCCTCGCGGCGCAGGACGGCGCCGAGGGTCTTGAGGATGATCTTGAGGTCGAACGAGAGCGACCAGTTCTCTATGTAGTAGAGGTCGAGGCGCACCATCTCCTCGAAGGAGAGATCGCTACGTCCGCTGGTCTGCCAGTATCCGGTCATCCCGGGAACAGCCCCGAGCCTCCTCTTGTGGGACTCCTCCATCCTCAAGAAGTCCCGTACCGGAAGGGGCCTTGGACCAACCAGGCTCATCTCGCCCTTGAGCACGTTCACCAACTGGGGCAGTTCGTCTATGCTCCAGCGCCGCAGGAAACGCCCGACCCTGGTAACGCGGGGGTCGTCCCTCATCTTGAAGACAGGTCCCTCCGCCTCGTTGAGCGCCTCGAGGTCAGCCTGGCGCACTTCGGCGTCCTGTTGCATCGAGCGGAACATGTAGCAGACGAAGACCTTCTCGTCAGCCCCGACCCGCTTCTGCCTGAAGAGCACGGGCCCTGGCGAGTCGAGCCGGACCGCGAGCGCAACCACCAGAAAGAGCGGCGAGAGGAGCGTGAGCCCGCACACGGAGACGGCGACGTCGAGGACGCGCTTGAGGGTACGCTGGGTATTGTCCAGCCTGGGATAGCGGACTTCCAGAAGCGGCAGTCCCATCCCTTCCGAGAGTATGGTACGGCCACGCATCAGGGCGAAGGCGCCAGGCACCACCCTGAGCGGCACCCCGCGCAGCCGCACGGAGTGAATGAGATCTAGGAGCTCGTCGTCGGGCAGGCGCTCCGCCCCGACGAGGACGACGCCACGGGCCTCCGTGCGATCCAGCGTCTCCCGGAGCACCGCGAGATCCGTATCAGCCCCTCCGATTTCCACCTCCCCGGCCAGAACGTAGGCGCTGGTGGCGTGTTCCATCATCCTGCGCAACCGGGTCCTGTCCTCCTCGTTTCCGACGATCAGAACCGGCGTCTGTCCGAGGCCGCGGCGGTAGATCCTGCCTATACCGCGCTCGTAAAGGAACCTGAGCGCGCCCGCGCACAGGAAGGCGATGATGGCGGCGAAGACTACCTCCCCGAAGCCGAGTTCGCTCTGCGGGTAGATCGCAGCCCCGATAGTCACAAGCCCGGCCCAGCAGAACGCCGCACCGACGAGTCCGCCGGGGCTGCGCCTTATGGGCGCCCTGTCGTAGAGGCGGAAGGCGGTGAAGAGCGTGATCCATACCGCCAGTAACAGCGGCGCGAGATTCAGGGCGGCATCAGATCTGCCGCCTCCCGAGATCCAGGCTGCGCCGGCGAGCCCGATTGACAACGCGAGCGCGTCCGCGAACGCGAGAACGAGGACGCTCGTGAAGCGCCGCAAGAACTTGAAGCCGAGGAGCTTCTTGGAGATGTCTATCAAGATCCGCACGGGTTACTCCGTACGCTGAGTATACCGCCGGTTCCTACCAGCTCCCGTGGGCGTAGGTGCGGTCAGGGACGGGCCAGCCCTCGGGACGTACCACGTAGGCTACGCCGCCCGAGCCGGACTTGAACCACGCCCTGTAGAACTCGTCGCGCTGGTAGACCCGCTTGACGCCCGAATTACCGCTGGCTGCAGGGTCGTTGACTTTCACGTCCCCCGCTTTCGTGAAGCCCCGGATCACGAGCAGGTGTCCCGAACTCGCGGGGATGGGCGCGCCTGCCAACTCGTCCCGACCCCACGATATGCTCGCGACGATGGGCACTCCCTTCGAGATCCAGCGCTCCACCTGTCCGAGCGAGGAGAAGCGGTTGACCGAAGCCTTCAGGCCGTAAGTGGAGGCGTAGGCCGTGTTGAAAGGCCAGTTGCCATTCCCGCGATAGACGTAATCGTAGGTGCCGTGGGCAACGGTGGGGACCTTCTGGTTCAGGCTCCCTCTGTTTTTCTTTTTCGCCCAGTATGCCATCACCATGGAGAGGGACGTCGGGCTGCACCACACCTCGCCGCCGTTAGGGTAGATCATCTGCGACCTGGCAGGAACGGAGAGGTCCTTGCCCCACAGGTTCTCGTTCGGCCCGACGAAAGCATCACCGTTGCGATAGGAGTTGGAGGCCGTCACGTAGATTGCCCCGACGCTCGGGGTTCTCCTCTCCCTCTTCGAGAGCAGGGTGAGGCGGTACTGGTAAGCGTCGGCGAACACGGGTCCGATACTCTGGAGGGTGTCCGTCAGCACCCGCCAGTCTCCGGCTCTCTGGCCGTTCACGCTGTGGCGCTTTATGGTATCCGTCCCTTTGGCCCACACGCCCATGTCCCACCAGCGGGTCCAGTTCCCGCCCGAGCGCACCCTCATCTCCATCCGCAACCATGTACCTGAAGGCGTGTGTGCGTTCCACGAAGGGATGAAAGTGTCCTTGTGGGCCGAGCGGTACACCCTGGAGGTCAGCGTGCCCTGGGACCTCCCGCGGGCGAGCCTGACCGAGCCTTTCCTTATCGTCACACCCTTCTCGGTCCCTGCCGCGAGCGCCCTGTGAGTGTCGTAGTCGCCGAAGCTTATGTACGACCCGCTCGCCGCTTTCGCCTCACCGGAGACACACAAGAGCAGGCAAACGAGCAAGAGCGCCGCCGCGACGACACGCTCCGGCCAGCTCCCGAATTGAGTAATTCCCCTCACGAGGAATATTCTACAGGCCTGCACGCTACAACGCACCTTCTAGTTGATGACCTTGTACCCCTCGCCGCTATGTGAGTCTCTCGCTGCGGCAGCCCTCGTAGTCGGGCGTGACCCTCTCGGGCTCGAGGCTCCTCCGCAGGGTACGGTGTCTCCGAGGCGCTGGCGCATGGTAGCCCGAGCGAGGCAACCGGCCGGGAGGGGTGCTCGAAGCGCAACGTACGGAGCAACGCTTTGGCCCTTGCGCCTCAGCGTTGTCGTTGATCTGGAACACCCTAAGCCTACGTCAACTCGCGTGGCAGGCGTGATCGGCCCGACCAGCCACGCCACCGCATCCGCTCCCGGCTGAAGTGGATGAAGGTAGGGACGGTTATACCCCAAGTTGGCACAGTGACATGGCACCAGAGGTACTTCGATAAGGCGTACTACAGGGAACGCAACCGGCAGGACGCCTGATAGCGCGCCTCAAGCAGCACAGGCGTATCATCTACGAGAAGAAGGCGGCGAGCTATCTAGCACTGCTGACCCCACGTCGATTCTGCTGTGGCTATGGCTTGCCGGGCGAAGACATTCAGGTGCCTTCTGTGGCCGCGGCGAACGCTCTTGAGTCGAGTTCGGCTTCGCGCTTCTTACCAGTGAAAGCGCAGCGGCACTAACGGTCGGAAGTCGGCGCTTTGACCCTGACTAGCGTGATCGAACTCGATCTCCGCTAGATGATCGTTGCCCGTCTCGAATGAGAAAACGCCTGCCTGGTGTAGCGCGCTCACCACGCCGGACATGGGCTCGGCCCTCGGGAGCGTGATGCGTAGCCCCGTGACCTCGACGACCCCCTTGGGGTGGACGATCGGTTGGCGGCGCTCCTCGGGTAGGGCGTCCGGCCTTCCGCCAAACGGAGTGGCGAACACCAGCGGCTCGCTTGCGGCCGTCCCTGCAGCGACGTCGATGTGCGTCCCGGGCGGCAGGTAGGGCGGGCGCCACTCCCACGTCGCGAAAGACAGCGCCGCCGGTCGCCCGGAGAGCGCGCGCCGAGCGTTCTTCGGGCGTAAGCAGACGCCGAAAGGCGAGTATCCGGTGAAGCGGTACTTCCACCGCTCCCACAGCCGCGCAGGGGTGATGGACGGGCTTCGCGCCTCTCGCTCGTC
>DASSJP010000384.1:0-2594 GCA_035691165.1 Rubrobacter sp. | reverse complement strand
GTGCCGAGGATAGAGATGCCACCGACGATACCGAGGCGGGCGTTGGTCGTCTTCTCGGCCATCTTTTCGCCGCCCGGGACGCTTATGATGACGAGGACGCCGCGCTCGTCCGGGTCGAGAGCTTCCTTCACTGAGTAGGAGATCATCCGCCGCGGCACGGCGTTTATGGCCGGTCCTCCCACGGGGAGCCCGAGCCCCGGTTTGGTGACGACGCCGACGCCATCACCACGGTCAAGGGCCAGGCCCACCTCTTCCCGCCAGGAGACGCGGGCCGTGAGGTGCGCGCCGTCGGTCACGTCGGGGTCGTCGCCCGCGTCCTTGACGACGACGGCCTCAGCCCAGGAATCTCCCAACTCGCACCGCACTACCTCGAACTCGACGCGTCGCTCCGCGCCTTTCCTGGGCAGCTTTACATCGACGCGGGTCTGCGGTTCGCCGCTCACGAGCGCGCGGGCGGCTGCTTTCGCGGCAGCGGCTGCACAGGTACCCGTAGTCCATCCGGTCCTGAGCTTGTCGCCTTTGACCTTCTCCATGCTCGGAGGCATGGACGGCTCGCGGAGCTTACGTCGCGGCATCTGCTCCTTTCTCCGCCTTGCGGAACATGTGCGAGAACTCCGGGCTATAGAGATGCGAGCGCGTCCCACCCGCCCCAAGTCCTGGTCCGACTATAATAAGGGCCTGCCTGGTGAAGCCAGCCTCCCGAACCCGGTCTGCGAGGTCTTCGAGGCGGCAATCTATGACCTCCTCATCGGGCCAGCTCGCCCTGTAGACGACGGCGCACGGGGTCTCCGGAGCGTAGCCACCTTCGAGGAGTTCTTCCTGCAGGGCGCGCGGCTTCGCGGCGGAGAGGAAGATCGCCATGGTCGTCCCGTGCTGCGCGAAGCTCCTTATGTCCTCGCCCTCGGGCATCGGGGTGCGGCTCGCGCGGCGCGTCAGGATGACGGACTGGGAGACCTCGGGCACGGTCAGCTCGCGCCCGATGACTGCGGCCGCAGCGCCCAGAGAGGAGACGCCGGGGACCAACTCCCAATCGAGGCCTATTTCATCGCAAAGTTCGATCTGCTCCATCACAGCACCGTACAGACTGGGGTCGCCGGAATGCACCCTGGCAACCTTCAGATCTTCATCCACGGCCCGCTCGTAGAGCGCGCGCACGCCTTCGAGCGGTATGGTCGTCGATTCGACGATCTCCGCATCAGACCGGGCGTATTCCAGAATTTCTTCGTGGACGAGGCTTCTGGCCCAGATCACCACATCCGCCTCGCCGATGAGCCTCGCACCCCTGACCGTCAGGAGATCCGGTGCCCCAGGCCCCGCCCCGATAAACCACACCTTACCCAAACTCTGAACTCCTCCTGGTGAATACTACGGTGGAAAGATAGGTCCCCTCGCGCCCGACCATCTCCCGCGCCGGTACTATTTCCTCGCCCTCGATGCCGAGCCTGGCCCCGTATACGGCGTCCTCCATCCGCCTGCGCTCCTCCGCAACCCGGAGCACCCCCCCGAGCCGGCTCCCGCCCTTGTAGCAGACCACCGTTTCGAAATGGGCGAGCGCCTCCTCCAAAGGTTCCTCCCCAGCCGTGAAAGGCAAGAGCGCGAGTCGCTCGTCGCCTTCGAGGAGAACAGTCCCACTACGCGACGCCAGATCCTGCATCGCCGTGATCCCTGGCACAGTTTCAACCTCTACCTCAGGTACGATGTCCCGAACGGCACGTGCCAGATAGGTGAAGGTCGAATAGATATTTGGGTCACCGATGGTAGCGAAGGCGCACGTTTTCCCGCTACGCAGGTGCTCCGAGACCTCCCGTGCCGCGTTCGTCCAGTTGCGCTTCCGCGCCTCCGTGTCGTCGGAGAGGGCGAAGAGGAGGCGCTTGATTCGTTCTTCTTCGAGGTACTCTCGCACCGTCGCCTCCGCCCTCCCGACCTCGCCGGTATCCGCCACGGGCACGAAGACCTCGTCAGCCTCCCGCAGCACACGCAGACCTTTGACCGTCATGAGTTCATGGTCTCCTGGCCCTACCCCCACTCCGACGAGGCGTCCACTCATAACGTGGCCTCCACCTTGCTCTGCGACGCTGCCCGCACGAACCGGCGCGGCATCTCCGGCGTTGCTGCCCAGTGCGTGTGCAGGAAGCTCGCGTGCACGCCACCAGACACGAAGCCCTCCGGACCGCGACCGGCCAACTCCCATGCCGGGGTCTCACCGGCTCCCGGCTCGACGGACGAATAGTGGAACTCGTGGCCGCGCACGGTGGCGCCCGGCTCTGCCAGCGGCGAGACCGTGAGCGCGCGTGCTTCCCTGTAACCGAGCGTGAGCCGGTCCGTCATCCTGGCCGTGGCATCGAGGACGCCGCACATTGGATGACCGTCCAGCTCGCGCAACAGGTAGAGCAGCCCACCGCACTCGGCGACGACGGGACGACGGCTCGCGGCGAACGCGCGGATCTTCTCGCGCATCCGTCCGTTCGAGGAGAGAATTTCTGCGTAGGCCTCGGGGAACCCGCCGCCGACATAGAGAGCGTCCGTTCCGTCAGGCAGGTCTTCGTCTTCCGTCGGGTCGAAGGTGACGACCTCGGCTCCCGCACTCTCCATCA
>DASSJP010000383.1:0-2091 GCA_035691165.1 Rubrobacter sp. | reverse complement strand
GAGGACGTAGGCGATAGGGAGGATGAAGTAGGGGTCTGCGACGGTGAGGTCCTGAAACCAGAACAGGCCGCCGTGGACGAAGCTCTCGAGCTTGTCGAACTGCTTTATCGTGTAGTAGAGCGCGATGAAGATGGGGAGCTGGACGACGAGGGGCAGACAACCTCCCAGAGGGTTGACCTTCCGCTCGCCGTAGAGCTTCATCATTTCCTGTTGTTGTTTCTTTGGGTCGTCTTTGTACCTGGCGCGGATCTCATCCATGTCAGGCTTGAGCTCCTGCATCCTGCGCATGCTCTTGGCCTGCCGCACGGTCAGCGGGAAGAGTAAGGTTCGTACCACGGCGGTGAGCATTATGATGGCGAGCCACCATGGGACCCCCCAACCATGGAAGGTCGTCAGCGTTGCGCCGAGCAGGTTGAAGAGCGGGTCGAAGAGGTTTCTCAAGGTTTCCATCGTGCGCGTTCCTTCTAGTGTCGCCTGGGAGCTGTCGGGCATGCGCGCGGTATGCCCCGCTCCTTCGCCGGTCGCTAGGCTGGCAAGGCGGGGCGCGTCACGCGAGGATAGGCATCGACCCAACCGCCGAGGCCGGAGAAGAGCACCAGGAAGGACCCGAAAAGTAGCGCGACAAGCAAGGGCCAGTTTTCTCCGCCGTGGCGGCCGTCGCTCGTGAACGCCTCGACCGAAGAGGAGCGTGAGAGCACTCCCTGAGAGCCGAACGGAGCGCGGTACAGGCGGAAGATTGCGGTAAGGAGGTAGCCGACACACCCTGCGGTGCCGAGGGCAGCGAGCAGCGAGAGGCCGTAGTCCGGGTTCGCGTACACGTCTTGCTGGGGCGAGACGTCGACCAGGAGCAGCCAGATAGCAAACAGCGCAGTCTGCTGCAGGCCGTCAAAACGGCGGCGCCGCGCGGGATGAGTTCCGGACTCGCTCACGACGGGATAATAACACTCATCGAAAGCTTCGAAGGGTCTCTCCAGAACCTCCGGCGGGGAGGCTGCGCGGAGGCCGACCTTGCGATAAGCTAAACCCCCCGCCGGGGTGCGGGGTATCAGTTTGGGTCGAGGAAAGGAGGGTCTCGTGGCGGCAGAGCCGGAGTTGATCCGAAACGTTTGCTTGATCGGCCACAGGGGCACCGGAAAGTCCACCATCGCCGAGACGATGCTCGGGCTGGCATCGGGGAGGAGTGGCCCTGTGGGGCACCACGCTCTCGACTACACCGAGGAGGAGTCCGAGCGCGGGATGACGCTCGGGATGAACGTAGCCACCCTCGAGTGGAAGGGGCGCCAGGTCAATGTGCTCGACACCCCTGGCGACGGGGGGTTCGTCGCTGACGCCTTCGTCGCACAGAGGGTGGCCGACTGCGCGATCCTGGTAGTGCACGCCCAGGACCCGATCCAGGTCGTCACCGAACGCGTGTGGAGGCGCGGGGAGAGGGAGGGCATCCCGCACGTCATCGTCGTCAACCACCTCGACAGGGAGCGCACGGACTTCGGCGCCGTCGTCGAGCAACTCCGCGCCAGGTTCGGGCAGGCGGTCGTGCCGCTCAATTTACCCATAGGCCGCGAGCACGACCTCAAGGGTGTCTACGGGCTCCTGACCGGGACGGCCTTCGTTGACGGGGAGCAGACTGAAGAGATCCCCGAAGGCATGGAGGACGAGGTAGACGAGGCCAAGATTCAGCTCTTCGAGGCTATCGCAGAGAGCGACGACACGCTTCTCGAGAAGTACCTCGAAGGCGAGGAGCTCTCGACCGAGGAGATGTTCGAGGGGATAAGGAAAGGGATAGCCGACGGCATCATCATCCCGGTCCTCGCCGCGAGCGCGGAGCGCAACATCGGGATGGACCGGATCCTGGACGTCATCGCCGGCAGCGCCCCGAGCCCTGTGGACCGCTCGCGCTGGATAGACGAGAAGGGGAACGAAGTTCCCTGCGACCCGGAGGGACCCTTCGCCGCCTACGTGTTCAAGACCTACCAGGACCCTTACGCGGGACGCCTGAGCGTCTTGAGGGTCGTGAGCGGCAGGTGCCGTTCGGACGAGGCGCTCACCAATCCGCGCACGGGCTCCTCAGAGAGGCTCGGGGGCATCGCTCAC
>DASSJP010000382.1:0-5958 GCA_035691165.1 Rubrobacter sp. | reverse complement strand
GGGGAATCTCTGCAGTTCGAGGCTCCACTCGTGGTCGTCGCCGACGGTGTGGGAGGCTTCGCAGGCAAGGGGATGAAGGCGCACCAGAATGCCGTCGCCCGCAGGCAGTACTTCCGCGACATAGACGGCCCTCACAAGCAGGACCTTCACGTCTTTATCACGAAGGACATGAACTCGCACGGCGCGGGGTACGGCTGGGTCTTCTACTTCGGTGACGGATCGGCGAACGTCGGGGCCGGCGTCTCGACCGCGGCGCTCGCACGTACTGGCCGCAACCTCAAAGACTTCTTCGACCGCTTCCTCGAAGAGCCGCTTATGGCCAAATGGCTGAAGAACGCCAGGCCGGAAAGTCCGCCGACGAGCTGGTCGCTCAAGATGGGGATGTGGGGCGCCAGGCGCTACGGCCAGGGAATGATGTTGGTCGGCGACGCCGGGAGCATGATCCACCCCATAAGCGGCGAGGGCGTCGGTTACGCGCTGGAGTCAGGCCGCCTGGCCGCCTCGTGGGCCAACGAGGCGCACGTAAGGCAGGACTTCTCAGCCTCCACGCTGTCCGGATACGAACGCCAGCTCAGGCACAGGCGGGCACGCGAGCACATCTCAGGGTACGCGCTCGTCAACCTCGTATCGAACCTCGAGACGCTCGAGCCGCTCTTCAAGGCCTGCGAGAAGGACATCGAGGCCCGCAGAACGCTCGTGGAGAGCTTCACGGGGGACGCCCCCGTCTACAGCCTCCTCAAACACCCCCGCACGCTCGCGAAAGCTCTCAGGGAAGGCGTCACGGAGAGGATAAGGTCCTGAAGACCTCCGTCAACCTCTCTCGAGGATCACGTTGTCCACGTAGAACGTTGTGAGATCGGCCTCGTCAGTCACGACGTGGAAGCTCAGGTGGACGGTCCTGCCGGCGAAGCGTGAGAGGTCTACCTTCGGGCGTCTTCGCTCTCCAGCGTCCTCGTCCGTGTACCTCCGCAAAACGGCGAGTTGCTTGCCGTCTTCGTTTGTCACCCTTACGACGAGCCGGTCGGACGGGTGTCTGCGCTCCTCCGTCTTTATCCTGAGCCCGTAAATTAGCCTCGTTTCTTTGCCGACCGTGATCTTCTGGCTCAGGTCGTCGATGCCGTCGTCGTAGCCGCCCAATCGGGCGTAGCCCTCTTCGAGGATGAGATCCGCCCCGTCCCTCGCCCTCTGCCTCCACACTGCCTGGGTGTTCATGGAACCGTTCTCCATGCCACCCTCGTCTTTACGAGGCTTCTTCTCGGGGGGATCCTTGGGCGGCTGGCTCTCTGTTTCCTGGGCCTGCGGCGACTGCCCGGGACCGTGGGAGGTTGGATCCACGTATCCCCCGAAGTCCGTCGTCCAGTACCAGTGATGGTTGCTTGAAGGGGCGTAGAGTCGGGCTATGCCTATCACGCGGTAGTGACCGTCGAGCATGGCTTCATTATGGGACGGTGACTCGCGCCAGGCCTGGAAGACCTCCTCGGCGGTGTCATATCCTGTGGCGATGTTCTCGCCCTTGTAGGTGTTGTAGGCGTACCCTTCGGCCACCATGCGGTCCCAGGGCTGGGAGCCCCTCGCATAGTAAGAACTCGCCACGGTGTTGTGGGCGAAGAAGGCGTACCTGGCCATGTCCTGTGAATGATGCTCGGAGGACATAGTAAGGGTATCGGAGAGTATCAAAGGCCCAACGCCGTTCTGCTGACGGTAGTCGTTTATGAGCTGCAGGAACTGGAGCTCATCCGAATCGTATGACGGGTCGGCGGAAGCGGGATTCCCTCCGATGCCAAGGACCGGGATCAATAATGCGACCAACGCTGCCATGACCCACCAGTAACGGGTCGTCCTGCGCTCAAGCTGCCCAGCCTTAGCCATGGCGACAATTATGACGCCGGGCGTCGTTCTGCGCCATACCCAAAATGAGCTAGTTTGTTCTGATCCTGACGGGCTGGTGTCGCGGTCCTGACGCGCCTCCCTCGCAAGCGTAAAGGCCCCATGCCCGCTATCATTCGGGTTCACGACCAGAGGAGGCTTCGACGACTTGGCTACTGCGACAACCTTCGACGTAGGGAAGATGCGAGTCCACATCCTGGACGATGGGGTGTTCGTCACGGACGCCGGCAACCTGTTCGGCGGCTCGCGCAAGGCCAGCATCAAGGGCGCAATGCACCCCGTTCTGGTCGAGGCAGGGGATGACGTCGTGCTCATCGACGCGGGATTCGGGCCGGAGTTACCCGAGATCCTGGTGGGACGCTACGAGCTCAGGAGGGACGAGAACCTGCTCGACCATCTGGACAAGGCCGGCTACGCCGCCGAGGCCGTAACGCACGTAATCCTCTCGCACCTGGACGCCGACCACGTCGGCTGGGCGCTGAACCCGCCGAGCTTCCCCAACGCCACCGTCTACGTACAGGGGGCCGCTCTGGAGGAAGCGCGGCAGATGCCGGAGAAGGACGGACGACGGGCGGCTGTCCCAGCGGTCGAGAAAGGCGTGGAAGAGGGCTGGTGCGAGCTGCTCAACATGGATGGGGACGTCCTGCCCGGCGTCAGGGTCGAGGTACGGGCGGGGCATTCCGCGGGGCACCAGATCGTATGGATAGGTGAGGGCGACGACCTCGCGCTCTACACGGGAGATCTCGCTCCGGCCAAGATCTGGCTCAACCCCGACCTGATAGCAGGCGTGGATACCGACCCCGAGGCGGCCCGCCGGAACCGCATCGAAGTCCTCTCGGCGGCAGAATCGCGCGACGCCCCCGTCATCCTCTACCACGAACCAGAGGACTGCCTCGTCAAGATCCGTAGCACGGAGAAGGGGTTCGAAGCGGTCCCTGTAGGAGATTGACTCTTATCGTCAGCGCCGTCGGTTCCGGATCTTGCGCAACGCTATTGGCACGGCGAGTATGAGAAGGCGTCTCAGCAGCGTCTTCACGTTTGCTCCTCATTTCGTGGACAACCACTGATACGCGAGATCTACGTGTCGGTTGCGCCAGGCGGTCTTCCGGGCGCATAACCTTTCAGATTAGAGAAGCGTCTTTGAACAAGACCCCTCAGCGCGACCTTGCCTACGTCGCCTGAACCCTACGAGACCGGTACGACCGCCACAGGATCCGAGAACTCCGAAGTTCCGTCGGCGCCGGTGGCCGTGGCCGTTATGGTGTTCGCTTGAGGTACCGCGGTACCGAAGAAGGTGAAGAGGGCCTTACCCTTGCGGTTGGTCTTCACCTGGATCTGCGCGAGGAAGGTCTTGCCTTCGTTCGTGTCCAAGACGGGGTTGGAGAAGAGCTGGACGGTAAAGGTCTTTTCGGGTTTGCTCCTGAACGTGCCCGTGACCGTCGTCGTCGTGCCAGTGCTCGTCGCCGCCGAGATGACGGGGAAGTTCTGGAGGTTGTTGGAACCAATGTCGGGGTCCTTGAGGTCCTGCTCGCGTCCTTCTGGATCTCCGGGAGATGTACCTGTCGTGTCATTGAGGTCTATGCCGAGAACCTGGTTCTGGAAGATGGAGTTGGAGAGGAAGCGGTTGCCTGCGGGCGTAGCCGTGCCGCTCTTCAACACCTCAACCCCGTTATCGTTGTGGGTGTCATCGCCGTTGAAGGCGACGACGTTGTTCGAGACGATGTTCTTGGAGCTGGTCATCCTGGCCCCGTCCTGTTTGTTTCCGAGATCGCTGGTCCCGTTCTTGGCGGTGCCGATGAGGTTGCCCTGGACTTTGTTCGAGTCTGAGGCGGAGATCTCGACTCCCTGCTCCTCGTTGCCCGAGATGAGGTTGCGCGCGGCGGGCGTCGTCCCGCCGATGGTGTTGCCCGTGCTCGCCGGGCCGAAGATGATCACACCGTCCCCTTTGTTTGGACCATTGATATCGACGGCCGTACCCGCGGCGTTCGTGCCGACGAAGTTGCCCTCGACGACGTTGTTCGTGTTGCCTTCCACGTTGAAGATGCCGATGGCCTGGCCCCCGCTTCCACCGGTACTGCTCTTGAAACCGTTTAACACCAGCCCGCGGATGGTGGTCGGTCCCGCTTCTACGTCGAAACCGTCGAAGCCGTTGTTCGGGTCTGCAAAAGTATCGGGGCCGCTGATCACAATCTTGAGCACCGCGTTCGTCCCGAAGGCGAGGGTATTCTCCACGGCGTCGTCCGCCGTCGTGCCCGTCGTGCTGTCGCCCTGCGTGTAGCCGTCGATGGTCAACGGGTCATCAATGTCAGGAAGTTCCGTAGCCGGTGTGAAGTTGTGCGGCCCGTTACCGGCGATGGAGAAGTTGATCACGTCCACCGTCGGAGCGTTGTTGTTGGCGCTGGCCTCCTGCATTGCCTCCCTGAGCGTGCATGAATTGCAGACGCCGTCGGGGGTCAGATCCCCTGTATCTAGCGTCGAGTTGACAGTAAACGTGGTGGCCCAGGCCGGTGTCGCGAGAGCAAGGGTCGCCACCATCGCCACGAACGAAAAGATCGCCCACCTTCTCAACATCTGCTATCACCTTCCCTGATAAAGATCTACGGGGCCGGCCTGACGGACCGGGGCTCCCCGCTGAACTCGGAAGTATTGCGGGGGGCGAGAGATTTGGTTGCGGTCGCGGTTATCGATTGTCCAACGGGGACCGTCTTCGTGGTCACGAAGTCGTTGACCGAGAAGGTGCCGTTGGCGTTGGTCGTCACCGTCGTGTCGCCTATGAACGTCTTGCCCTCGCCAGTATCTTGCGGGTTGGAGTAGAACCGGATCAGGTATTGTGTGCTCGGGACGGTGTCGAGGAACGCGTCGATAGTGGTGGCGTCGGTGCTCGATGAGGTCTTGGCCGAAGTGATGGTGGGGAAGTTCTGCAGGTCGTTGGGGCCCGTGTCCGCGTCGTTCGCCGTTCCTCCATCGTTGGTGTTGGGCCCGTCGCCGTTGGGACCAAGGCCGCTGTTCGCGTTATCGACGATGTCTATGCCAAGTCCGTCGTTGGAGAAGATCGAGTTGGGGCCGATGTCGTGTCCCGTGCCCGTGGCGTTGCTCCTGACCTGCACCCCGTCCGAGGTGTTGAAGGCGATGATGTTGTCCACGACGACGCTGTTCTGGCCGCCCAGGTTGACACCCTCGCCGTTGTTGTCCGTGCCGTTGTGGATGTCTGCGGTCCCTGTCTTGTCCGTGCCGATCAGGTTCCCCTGGATGGTGTCGGTCCCGTCAGTGCCGGCAAAGACCCCGTCGCCCTGGTTGCCCGAGATGAGATTGCGCTGCTCCGGGGCGCTTCCGCCGACCACGTTGCCGTTGTTCAAACCGTTGATCTCCACGCCCGCGTTTCCGTTGCCAAAGGCGGTGGTTCCGGCGGCGTTGGTGCCAATGAAGTTGCCCTCGAAGCGGTTGTTGTCAGAATTGTCCGTGCTCGTCAGGAAAATTCCGCTGCGGTCGAAGCGGTTGATGACGAGGCCACGGATCGTTACGTTGCTGACCCCCTGTATGATCAACCCGTCCGCATCGATACCAGCCTGGCTGCCGTCGAGCTGCACCTTGAGTGCGGCGTTGATGGCCCCTTTCGCCCTGGTATTCTGCGAAGAGCCGGGCTGGGAGTAGCCGTTTATGGTCACGGACTGCGTTATCGCCGGCAGCTCCGACGTTGGCCTGATCGACTTCACCTTCGTCGGGTCGCCGGGGATATTGAAGTTGATCGCATCCGCCTCAGCCGGGTTGGCATTGGCGTTGGCCTGCTGTATGGCCGCCTTGAGGGTGCACTGATTCCCCGCCGTGGCGCCGTCGGAATCACACACGCCGTCGGCCGTACTCGCATCCGACTCGTTGGTCGTGCGGTTTACCGTGAAGGTGCTTATGGCCCCGGCTGGATCAGCCGCCAAAGCCCCGATCAAGATCGCTACAGATATCACCAGAAGACACAGGGTAAGGGTCTTGTTCTCTCTCGCCATGGACACCACCCCAGCGACAGTAGATCTCAGCATCTATGCTATTCCTCTCGTAATGGAGCGGAGGAGACAGGGC
>DASSJP010000381.1:0-6667 GCA_035691165.1 Rubrobacter sp. | reverse complement strand
CGAACTCTCTGGCATCAGGGTGAGCGGCCCCTCGGGACTCGGCCTCCTCTTCCGCTTCAGAACCCTCCAACTCGACCGCAGGAAGTTCGACAGATACTTCGCCGCGAGTGCCGCCGAAGCCGGAGCGATCGTCCGGAGCGGCGTACGCGTAGAGGGGCTGTTGTCCACGGGCGGTGTGCGGACAGACTCCGGCTCTGTGCAGGCACGGGTCACCATCTTCGCCGACGGCGCCACTTCTGCGGTACGAGGAGCCCTACCTACCATGCGCAACCCGCAAGATGTGGCGTGGGGACTCGACCAGCTTCTTGAGGCCCCGAATCTCGGCGAATCTCCTTATTCGGAGGTCAGGTTCGGTAGCTTCGCGCCCGGCTGGAGGGCGCAGCTCAACCCCCTGGGCCAAGACCGGGCCAGACTGTGGACGTTCATCCGCGGAGTGCCTCAAGGTGAGCTAAAGGGTTGCGCCGCGCGGTCCCGCAGGGCGTTCTGTGGAGCACAGCGGGTAGGAGTGCTGGAGGAGCGCAGGGGCGTGGACCCGGCCTTCGTCGTTCCTGGCCGTATCGCGGGAGACGGCGTGATGGCCTGCGGAACCGCAGCGGGGCAGGGTGGGCTCGAGTACGGTGCACTCGCAGGGCTTCTGGCCGGGCAGGTGGCCGCCCGGGCCGTTCGCTGCGGGGACACCTCAAGGCACACCCTCATAGACTACGAGCGCGTCTCCAGGCGCGAGACGAGGGCGGAGCTTGCGGCCATCCGGTGGGCCATGGCGTCCCTGCGACGGCTCTCTGACGCCGAGATCGACGCGTTGTTCGCATCCCTAGACGGGCTCACGCTCGAAGGAGGAGACCTCGAGGCACTGCTGCGCGGTGATCTGGTGGCTGCGGCCAGGATGACCGGAGCCGCGCGTAGCGCGAGGGTCTTGTCGCGGCTCCTCGAGGGCTGGCTGAGGGCGCTGTGGCGGGGATAGCCAAGCGCGTGGTCGTCCACGGCAAAGAGGCCCTAGTGCGGGCAGGCAACGGCGGGAGAGCATGGCCATCCCTGATCGGCACGGCGTCACATAGAATGAGGGCATGAGCGTCAAGGTCCTGGTCGTGGACGACGAGAGGAACCTGGTCAATCTGATCCGGGGTTACCTGGAGCGGGAGGGCTTCGAGGTCTATGAGGCCCTAGACGGCAACGCCGCGGTCGTGAGGGCACGGTCGGTGGAGCCTGACGTGGTGATCCTGGACTGGATGCTCCCGGGGATGGACGGGATGGAGGTACTGCGCGAGCTCAGGCGCTCTTCTGAAGCCTACGTCATCATGCTCACCGCGCGCACGGAGGAGATGGACAGGATAGTCGGCCTCTCCGCCGGCGCCGACGACTACCTGATAAAGCCATTTTCGCCGGGCGAGCTTGTCGCGCGCATACGGGCCATGCTTCGCAGGCCACGCGGAGGCTTGCCCGGCGCCGAGGTACCCCTTGAGTTCGGCGAACTCACCATAGACCCGGCGAGGCGGGAGGTGCGTCTGCGGGGTGAGGAGGTCGACCTTACGGCACTGGAGTTCGATCTGCTTGCAGCCCTGGCCTCCCGTCCTGGTCTCGTCTTCACCAGGAACCAGCTGCTGGAGCGGGTCTGGGGCGATACCTACTTCGGCAGCGACCACGTGGTGGACGTGCATGTGGCCAACCTGCGCAAGAAGATCGGTGACGACTTCGCCAACCCTCGCTTTGTCCGGACCGTGCGCGGCGTTGGCTACAGGTTCGGGCGATGAAAGAGGCCATGAGGCGCCCGCCGGGCCTTGGCTCGAAGCTCTTCGCCTCGCACGTGCTAGTTACGCTGGTCGGCACGATCACCTTCCTCATAGCCGTCTCGATCCTCGCCCCGATCATCTTCGGTGGGCTTATGGCAGGATCTATGGCACCGTCGCACGAGATGGCCATGGGAGAGATGATGAGTCTTGTCGCAAGCGCCTTCGAACGGACGCTCCTCTACTCCTTGTTCGCCGCGGCGCTCGCGGCCGCGGTGACCGCGACGTTCGCCAGCCTGTTCGTCGCGCGGAGGATCGTGCACCCATTGCGCCTGATGCGCGCGGCGACCCGCCGCATCGCCGCCGGCCGCTACGACGAGCGCGTGCCGGCAGGGACTGGCGACGAGCTCGGCGACCTCGCCGAGAGCTTCAACGCCATGGCCCAGACCCTCCAGGCCACCGAACAGAGAAGGCTGGATCTGATCTCCGACGTCTCCCACGAGCTGAGGACCCCGCTCTCCACCATCGAGGGCTACATGGAGGGGCTTATCGATGGGGTGGTCGAGCCCTCCGACGAGACCTGGGCCCTCGTGCATGCTGAGGCCGAGCGCCTCAGGCACCTGGTCGACGATCTCCAGCATCTCTCCCGCGCCGAGGCCGGACGGCTTGCCCTTCGGGAGGAGAGAATAATGTCGCACGAGGCGATCCGGCAGGTAGCAGGACGCCTTGCCCCGCTCTTCGACGCCAAAGGGGTTACCCTGAAGACCGAGGTTCGCAAGCGCCCGCCACCAGTCCTCGCCGACCCGGATCGCCTCGCGCAGGTCCTTACCAACCTCCTCTCCAACGCTCTCAGGCATACACCCCCAGGCGGCAGCGTTACGGCGGAAGCCGAACCCCGCAAGGAACGCGTCCTCTTCAGGATCTCGGACACCGGGGAGGGTATAGCCGAAGAGCACCTGCCACACGTCTTCGAGCGGTTCTACAGGGCAGACAGGGCCCGCTCACGGGGGGACGGGGGAGCAGGGCTTGGCCTCGCGATCTCCAAGGCGCTCGTAGAGGCGATGGGCGGTGAGATATGGGCCGAGAGCGAAGGCCAGGATCGGGGCGCCGCCTTCTCCTTCACCCTGCCCGCCGCTTCTCCTGATACTTAACGGAATCTTGATCTTCCCTAGATTCCGTCTTGAGAGCTGTCTCCTACACTGGGGTCGTAAGGAAGGACAAATTCTAAGGAGGTAGAGGACCATGATGGGCGGACTGGGAATTCTTGGATTGCTCGTGCCGGTACTTCTTGTGGTTCTCGCGGTCTGGGTGATAAGCAGGATGTTCCCAGACTGGCAGGACAGGATAGCCCCGCAAAGACGCGAGGACTCGGCGGAGGAAACCTTGAGGCAGCGCTTCGCCCGCGGCGAGATAGACGCCGAGGAGTACAAGCGGTCCCTCGAGATCCTGCAGAGCGCAAAGGTACCCCAAAGCAGCGGCGCGAAGAGCGCTTGAGGTCTAGCAGGTCCGTGGCTCCAATAGTTACGGGCCCGCTGCGCCTGACCACCCGGTAATACATTGCAAGCAGGCAGAGGTATGTCTCTACATGTCTCTACGAGCGTACGGAGGGAGACAACAGCATGCGTACAGGAAGTGAAAGGTATGCCATCTCGAAGGAGATAAAAGTCTCGCACGACGAAGCCGTGAAGAGGTCCGGAGAGTTGCTCCAGGAAGAAGGATATGGTGTCCTCGCCGAGATCGACATCCAGGCCAAGCTGCGGGAGAAGCTAGAAGTAGATATAGGGCCGTACACGATACTGGGTGCCTGCAACCCGCCGCTGGCCAACCAGGCTCTCGCCGCCGAGCCGGAGCTCGGAACCCTCTTGCCTTGTAACGTTATCGTGTATTAGAGGGAGGGCCAAACCCACGTCACGGCGGTCGAGCCCGAGACTCTGCTCTCCATCGTTGGCAACGAGGCACTCTTGCCGATCGCCAGTCAGGTGCGCGAGGACCTCGGCCACTTCGTCGAAGAGCTTGCCAACGGTTGAGGCGCAGTTTGAAGCCAACAAGCTTTACATGTAGATCTTGACACGATCAGACTACGATTATAGGATAGGGGGGTATGGTAAAGAGAGCCTAAGAGCCAGAGAGGGGTTGGCCTGTGGTCGAGCGGGAAGATTGCGTGATCACGATCCCGGTGAGCGGGATGAGTTGCGCTTCTTGCGTACGCAGGGTCGAGCGGGCACTCTCCAAGCAGGAAGGTGTCGCTCGGGCCAGCGTGAACTTCGCCGCCGAGAGGGCGACCGTCTCTTACGACCCGGCCGTAACCAGGCCGGAGGACCTGGTGGGGACAATAGAGGACGCTGGCTACGGTGCGGAGGTGCAAAGGGTTTCCTTCGGCGTCACGGGGATGAGTTGCGCTTCCTGCGTGGGGCGTGTCGAGCGGGCTCTAATGAAGGTCCCTGGCGTGCTCCACGCGAGCGTCAACCTCGCGACAGAGAAGGTGGCGGTCGAGTACCTTGCGGGGGAGACCGAATGGAGAGACCTTGAGAGGGCCGTCGAAGGGGCGGGCTACGGCCTCGTGCGCGAGGAAGAGGAAGTTGTGGCGGAGGATGCCCAGGAGCGCGAGTACGGCAGGCTCAGGGCCGACTTCCTACTTGCAGCGGCGCTGACGGCGCTCATCCTTGTTGGCAGCCTGCCGATGATGCTTGGCTTCGAGGCACCGATCCCGATGACGTGGTTGAAGATCGTGCTTCTCGTGCTCGCAACACCGGTGCAGTTCTTGGCCGGGTGGCGCTTCTACAGGGGAGCATGGGGTGCCCTCAAGCACGGCCAGGCCAACATGAACACGCTCGTGGTTATTGGCACGAGCGCAGCGTATCTATACAGTGCGGTCGCGACACTGGCGCCGCAGCTCTTCGCCGCAGGGCGGGCTGATGTGTACTTCGACACCTCGGCCCTGATCATCACGCTCATCCTGCTTGGCAGGCTGCTCGAGATGCGGGCCAAGGGCCGCACGAACGAGGCCATAAAGCGCCTCGCCGGTCTGCAGGCCAGGACAGCCCGCGTCTTGCGCGGTGGGGAGGAGCTCGACGTGCCCGTCGAGGACGTAGGTGTAGGGGATGTCGTTGTCGTTAGGCCTGGTGAGAAGGTGCCTGTGGACGGACGCGTTGTCGCGGGCGAGTCAGCGGTGGACGAGTCGATGATCACGGGCGAGCCGATACCATTAACCAAGCGAGTGGGTGACGAGGTAATCGGCGCGACGCTGAACACCAGCGGTAGTTTCCGCTTGGAGACTACCAAGGTCGGCAAGGAGACGGCCCTGAGCCAGATCATGAGGATGGTCGAGGAGGCGCAGGGCTCAAAAGCGCCCATTCAGCGCCTCGCGGACAGGATCAGCGGCGTCTTCGTCCCTGCCGTCATGGGCGTGGCCGTGCTGACCTTCGCCCTCTGGTGGGCGTTCGGACCCGCACCATCCTTTACGTTCGCGCTTCTGAACATGGTCGCGGTCCTCATCATTGCCTGCCCTTGCGCGATGGGCCTCGCAACCCCGACCTCCATCATGGTAGGGACCGGGAAGGGTGCCGAGTTCGGGATTCTGATCAAGGGCGGCGAGGCCCTGGAGGGCGCCCACAAGCTCAGCACCATCGTCCTCGACAAGACAGGCACCCTTACCAAGGGCGAACCAGAGCTAACCGATGTGTACGCAAGAGACGGTTTTTCGGATGACGAGCTCCTCGGGATTGTGGCCTCGGCCGAGCGCGGGAGCGAGCATCCTTTAGGCGAGGCCATCGTGAGGGGCGCCAAGGGAAGGGGCGTCGTGCTCGCCGAGGCCGAGGAGTTCGAGGCCGTAGGAGGCGGTGGCGTCAGGGCCCGCGTCGATGGCCGCGAGGTCCTCGTCGGTACGCGCAGGTTCCTCGGGGAGGCCGGCGTCTCGGAGAACGGGCTTGGCCCTCGGGCCGGGGAGCTCGCGCAGGAAGGCAAGACGCCCGTTTTCGTGGCCATAGGCGGAAGGCCAGCCGGCCTCCTCGCCGTGGCCGACACTGTCAAGGAAGAGTCGCGCGAGGCCGTGGAGAGGCTGCACCGTCTTGGACTAGAGGTTGCCATGATCACGGGCGACAACCGCCGTACGGCGGAGGCCATAGCTCGGGAGCTTGGCATAGACCGCGCTCTCGCCGAGGTACTTCCTGCTGATAAGGCCAGCGAGGTCAGGCGCCTTCAGGCCGAGGGGAAGAAGGTGGGGATGGTTGGCGACGGCATCAACGACGCCCCCGCCCTCGCGCAGGCCGACGTCGGCTTCGCCATCGGCACGGGCACCGACGTCGCCATGGAGGCGGCGGATGTGACCCTGATCTCGGGCGACGTGCGCGGGGTTGCCCGGGCGATAGATCTCTCTAAGGCCACGGTCAGGAACATCGAGCAGAACCTGTTCTGGGCCTTCGCCTACAACGTCGCCCTGATCCCCGTCGCCGCCGGTATCCTCTACCCGCTCTTCGCGTCAGGCAATGTACCCGAGCTCTTGAGGCCTGTGCTCGGGGAGTACGGATTCCTCAACCCCGTGCTCGCGGCGGCGGCGATGGCGCTCTCATCGGTGACGGTCGTTAGCAATGCTCTCAGGCTCAGGCGTGCGAAGATCAGCTGATCAGTCAGACGAAAGGGAGGCTATGGTAGACGCTACGCAAGGAGACGAGAGGACGGCGACAGGCGCCGCCCACGGCTACATCAAGGCGAAGGACAAGGAGAAGCTACAGAATCGCCTCAGACGAATAGAGGGACAGGTCAGGGGCTTGCAGAGGATGGTAGGCGAGGAGGCCTACTGTATAGACATCCTCACCCAGATCGCGAGCGCCGTCTCGGCCCTGGAGAAGGTCGGAACCATTGTGCTCAGAGATCACGTCGAACACTGCGTTAGGGAGTCCATAGAGCAAGGTGAGAAGGCGGACGAGAAGATCGAGGAGCTCACC
>DASSJP010000380.1:0-4244 GCA_035691165.1 Rubrobacter sp. | reverse complement strand
GCTCCTGTGTGCCCAGAAGATACTAACGAGCAGGTCGCTGACCAACGGCCTCGATGCGAAATCGGCAAAATCCTCATAGCAGAAGGAGAGTGCCAGAGGCTAGGCGAGTTCCACTTAGATGGGAGTCTGCTGTGCGTGGCTCACGCCGAGTTGCTCAGGTTGGGGAAACGCTCCGAAGCCCTGCTCGGTGAAGTGTTCAAGATGGATGAGTGGCTGGATAGCGTCGACGGTGAGGCCGACGAGTTGCGTGTTAGGCGTGCAGAGCACCATCGAAACGAACTCGTAGAGCAGCTCAGGTTCAATCGCACGCGAATTGAGGTCATCCGAAATGAGTTGTAAAAGGACTAGGATGGACTGGCATAGGGATATGCCTTCCGTGCGTCTGTGCTTCCTTCATCCTGCGAAGGCTTAGTTGTCATGCCAATATGGAAGTGGCATCTGAGGGCTAGCAACTCTCCGGGTGATCCAACCTGCCTTCGTAGCGCCCTTTGTTGCACACGCTACTTACTTATTTCCCTATTGGCGCAAGCTCTTATTCGAAGGCGGGTGAATAGAAGGCACCTAGCGCAGCTCTGCCCTCCTGACCACCACGTAGAATGGCTCGGCTTCTTCCTCACAGCGCAAGCGTGGCCTGTCTATGTCGCTCACGTCGAACATAATGATTCTGCCGTGCTTCGACTCCCCAGGAAGTGCCCCTACTGTCTCAGCATGTAGCTCGGTGAGTTCGTAGACTCCTGGAACCCAGTCCTCCCGCGTGGCCGACTTCTCAAACCGTGCCACGCTCACCTTCCTCCCGTCGGCTCCGGTCTCCTTGACGAGCAGGACACCCGTGGACATCGAAGCCTTGAGAGGCACAACATCCTCCCTGTCGGGGCGCTGGCCGAACACAGCCTGTATAGTACGGAAGTTGGGTTGGTGTTCGATCTCCATCACCATCTTGTCGCCAGGGTAGTACGTGGGTGTCTGTTCCTCAGCCATCCATCCTCCTGTCCCGCTTGTTAATCACCGAAAATCCTACGCCACCACGGGCGCTACGTAGCTCCGTAGCGTAGGGCACCCTGAAGTGTCGAGATTTCCCCTTCGATCGCCGAACGCGCTCTACTTACTGTGCCCAAATTCGATGGCTCAAGGGCTGATTCTATGACCAGCCGCACTATATGAGTCTCCGGCAAGGACTGTGCCAGCTGCTCCAGCGCTCTCACGTGGCCCTCAAGTTCCGCTCCCTTTCTATCCGTCAGGTGAGGCTCAAGCGCCATTAAGAGGTCTCTTGCCTGCTCGGCTTTGCGCAACTCTTCAAGCAAATGCTCGCGCTGTTCTTCCACGGTATGATCATCCTCCAATCAGCCTGCGCCACCAGGGGCGCTCTGCGGGCTGCTCCTGGGCCGAAACTGCCCCTCGCCGACTCTTCCTCGACGGTCTCCGAGGCTCCTGCCGCCTCTCAGGGAGCCTCCAGCCTAGGGATGCGGCTGGTAAGTCCGGCAATGATGTGCCGGTTCTCCCGGTTGGCTTCCTCCAGCGACGTTCTCCCACGCGATCATGCTACACCTCTCTACCAGCCAGCGCAGTCGCTCAGGAGTTGGTCTCTACTTCCAGTCGCTCGATTTCCTCGCGTGCTTGAAGCTCCAGAGCATCCAGCAGCCGGAGGGAGTCCGCGTGCATCTGCCGCTCCTGCTGGCGCGGGATGTACCACTCCAGGAACCACCGTGAACCCTTAAGCATCTCCCGCTGCTCCACGAGAGTCAGTACTAGCGGCCCCGGCGGCTCTACCGCATCCTCAAGTCTGCCCCGGGCCGCCTCGGCGCGGCGATCCTGCCAGTCCAGTTCAGCGCGGCGGTGTGCCATGAGCTTCAACAGCAGATCCATCCCTGGCGTCGGCTCATAGGGTGGCGTGATCCGCGCCTCCAGCCGCCTGAGCCTCGCTCTGCATCGTCTCCAGGGCGGCGATCCGGGCCTCATCTCGACGGAGACGGCCCGCAGGAACGTTCCTAGTAACTGCCCGGCGACGGCGGCCCCGGTCTACGTGCCCGGCGACAACATCGTCAGCCATCTGGCGTAGCTGCTCGTGTCCAACCCCATCAGGAACCGTTGCGAGAGCGAGTATCTTTGAGGTGTCCGCACCCTCTGCATCCAGGCGCGGACGTATCGTGTCCGCGAGACCGTCCTCGGCGGAGAGTATGACCACGCCGGTTCACAATGGGCGCCGTCCGGGAGCCTCTTACCGGCAGAGATACGAGCTGCAAGGTCTAATGTCATGGCGCTCTTTCCGAGACCGGGATCTCCATCCACGAGGGCCATCTTCCCCAGGGTCAGCCACGAAGGCCACAGCCATGAGACTTCTTCCGGCTCGATGGAGGAAACGAGCTTACCTATCTCCTCCGACTGAAGATCTTCTATCTTGTGCTCTGTACCGTCTACGAGCCTCACGGTCTTCGAAGCTGTATAGAACTCCGTCTTGCCGCTCAGAGCTTCCGCTATGGTCCGGTTCCGATAGTCCTCCCGATCCCACTTCTTGCGGTAGAGGCCAGACTGCCGGAACAAGGTGTCTATTCCTCCGCCATTTCCGGGATTGTCAGCCATTCGCGGATTTTCGCTTCCACATGAGCCTCAAGGTCTGTACAGGTGCGTTCTAAAGGGTTAGCGCAGGTCTAATAGCGTAGCTTTTCTACGGCACAGAAGGGTCTATAGCGTTATTGACCGTCTCACTTTATGAAGGAGGGCAGAGGGGCGTGGTAGAAGTCGCGATCAGTTTGGTACAGCACCCCGAGTGGGTGCGGTTCCCCGCCTTTGTCGAGGGTGACGAGGTGGTGCTAGACAAAAGCAGGGCTGAGAGGTACTGGCTCCACGAACCCGAGCAGGTAGAACAGATGGCGTTTGACTTTGCTGCAATGGCGTTCCACAGGTCAGGGCGCGATCCCCAACAAGCCGTCGCGTTCGTTCGGCGCTACGGGCTGCTCTGGCACGGGGCGAACGCGATGGGTAGCGGCGAGTGCCGAGAATCTTTGGATAATTGGTGGCATGAGGTAGAGAAGCTGTCCTCTTTGCTCCTGACATCTGTCAGGCTCGGACAAGCCACGCGCGAAGGTTCGGCCGCTCCGGTTCGAAGACACTTCGAAGCGTTGGGTATTGGCTTCGAGACGGACGAAGCTTATCTGATGGCCGCTACCACCATCGCAGCCAGAATGATATACCAGGGCATGCAGGACACGAGGTGGGGAATGGAGGTCATCGAACCGGGAGAACCGCGCTTGGCCCACTATCCGCCCAAACTAGTCAGCGCCGCGTATGCAAATTTTGGTGCGCTGATATCCAAGAAAGAAGAGTTCAAAGAATGCCCTGGATGTGGCCGCGTGTTTCTGCCTGCGTCTGGTACACAAAAGTACCATGACCAGTATTGCGCCACCAGGACTAAGCAGCGCAGATGGATGCGTAATAAGTCTGAGAACATGTAGCCTCATCGGATTTTGCTCACAGCAGCAATGGCAGCAATAGAGGGCAGAACATACCCGGACACATAAGGAAGTGCAGCCCCACGGAGGCCGGGTTTTTCCGCTTACCTAAGCCACATAACGGGACGCAACAGGACGTACGCAGACATGCTCTTACGGATCGTGGCTCCGAAGGGCGCGGGTTCGAGTCCCGTCGGTCACCCTGCTGCATTCCTCCAAATGCAGGCATCCTTAGGCCCATAGGAGATCCTCCTAAACCGACGTACGCCGCCGTTTCGCGAGGAGGTTGTCCGTCCACAGCGGACGGTAAGTGGAAAGTAGAGTACCCACTCCCTTCCACTTCCATTATATATTGCACTGGGGGGCTTGCCGCAAGCCCCGGGTCGTGCCGCATAATGCCGGCCTAAGCCAGAATCTACGGAAATGAGAGTAGCGAAATGCGTGTGTTGTTGTCGACGTATGAGTCGCACAGGGACGTCGAACTGATGGTGGGACTCGCCGTGGCGGCCGAGGAATGTGACGCGCTGGCGGCGGGCGGCATGATGCCGGCCTTGGTGCGGCTATGACCGAGCATGCGGTGGTGATCGCCGGAGGAGGTCCGACGGGGCTGATGTTGGCGGGCGAGTTGGCGTTGGTGGGGGTCGAAGTAACCATTGTCGAGCGGCGCGCCAGCCAGGACCTCGCCGGCTCGCGCGCTGGCGGTCTGCACTCACGCACCATCGAAGTCCTTGACCAGCGTGGAATCGCTGATCGGTTCCTCTTGCAGGGACAGAAGTTTCCGGTCGTGCACTTCCACAT
>DASSJP010000379.1:0-2168 GCA_035691165.1 Rubrobacter sp. | reverse complement strand
TGTGATCTCCACCGTATCTTCAGGGGCGATAACGAAGTCTGCGCCCGAGGAGTGCTGGCCGAGCCAGCCTTCGACGGCCTCGAGGTCGTCGACGTCGAATTGCCACTCTATCTCCTGGTGGTGCGTGGTAGAGGTACCGGGTGTGCTCTGTTGCGTTGCCATTATCGCCTCGTCTCGTTAGCCTATCACGGCTATGCTTACCTTACCCCGAGAAGACAGAGGCGCAATCTAGCACGGACGTAGACCGCCAGCAACAAAGATGCACAATGGAGCTAGAAGCCTTCTCCGAGCAGTATCGCCTGGCTATCTACCGGCTCCTCACCTTCCTTCGGGTGCAGGCGTTCGAAGGTGCCGTCGGGCCCAAGTTCCCAGCCGTTCGCGTTGTCGGAGAGCTGGAGGTCGAGCAGGCGGCGGACCTTCTCGCGGTGGCGCTTCTCGCGCAGTGGGAAAGCCGTCTCCACGCGCCGGTCGAGGTTGCGCTGCATCAGGTCGGCGCTACCGAGGTAGATCGTCTCGTCGTCCCCTTCGCTGAAAGCGAAGATGCGGGCGTGCTCCAGAAAGCGCCCGACGAGCGAGACGACGCGGATGTTCTCGCTCACCGCCTCCACACCTGGCCTGAGGCAGCAGATGCTGCGCACGATCAGATCTATCTTCACACCGGCCTGGGAGGCTTCGTACAGGAGCTCGATTATCCGCGGGTCCGTGAGCGAGTTCGTCTTGCACGTGATATACGCGGGCTCGCCGTTACGGGCTTTCTCTGTCTGCTCTTCGATCAGGCGTTCTATGTTCTCACGCAGGGTCAGGGGGGCGACGAGGAGCTCCTGGTACTCCTCCTGCTCTGAGTAGCCGGTCAGGTAATTGAAGAGGTCGGATCCGTCCTCGGCGAGCTTCGGGTCATCCGTGAAGTACGAGAAGTCCGTGTATATGCGGGCCGTTCCAGGATTGTAGTTGCCCGTGCCGAGGTGGACGTAGCGCCTGAGTCCCTGGCCCTCCCGCCTGACGACGAGGCTGATCTTGGCGTGCGTCTTGAGGCCGACGATGCCGTAGGCGACGTGGACGCCCCGCGCCTCGAGCTGGCGCGCCCAGGTGATGTTGGGCTCTTCATCGAAGCGCGCCTTCAGCTCGACCAGAACGGCCACCTGCGTCTGCTCGTCGCGCGCCTCGGAAAGCTTCTCGACTATCGGGGAGTTCGCACCGACGCGATAGAGCGTCTGTTTAATGGCGAGTACCTCGGGGTCGTTCGCCGCGGCCCTGACGAAATCGACGACAGGTGTGAACGAATCGTAGGGATGGTAGAGAAGCAGGTCACCGTTCCGGATCGCCTGGGTTATAGAGCGCGCGCTCCGGATCTCCGAAGGCACCCGAGGCGTTATCGGGGGATATAGCAGATCCGAGCGATCGAGGTGCGTGAGCTGCTCCAGGTCTGCGAGCCCTATGGGATGGGGCGCTGCGAAGACCGAGTTCTCGTCGAGCTTGAGGTTGCCGGCAAGCCACTCTCGCAAATCGTCGGGCATCTCGTCCGATACCACGATCCTGACGCTCTGGCCGAACCAGCGGCTCTCCAGCTCGTCCTCTATGGCCTGAAGGAGGTCGGAAGCCTCGTCTTCCTCGATCACGAAGTCCGCATTGCGTGTGACCTGGAAGACGTAGCTCGCGACGACCTCTTTGCCAGGGAAGAGCTCGTCCAGGTTCGCCGCGATGACCTCTTCGACCCGTACGAAGCGGATTTCCGGCCTTTCGTCGGGACCGCGGTCCTTGTCCGGTAGCCTCATGAAACGGTCTATCGTGGTCGGCACCTTTATGCGGGCCATCACCCGCCTGCCGTCGTCAGCGATGACGACGAGCAGGTTCAGCGAGAGGTTGGAGATGTGCGGGAAGGGATGGGCGGGGTCTATGGCGAGGGGCGTGAGTATCGGCAGTATGTCCCTGACGAACTTCTCCCTGAGCTCGCGCCGCTCGGCGGCGCGGACCTTGCCGTGGGGCACCATGCGTATGCCCTCTTCTTCCAGGGCCGGCATGAGCTCCTTGTTCAGTATCCTGCGCCGGCCCTCGAAGAACTCCTCCGTATGCTGGTGGATGCGGGAGAGCTGCTCCTCGGGGGTCATCCCGTCAGGAACCGGGTTCGGAAGCTCCGAGGCGACCTGCTGCTGCAACCCCGCGACCCGGAT
>DASSJP010000378.1:0-3304 GCA_035691165.1 Rubrobacter sp. | reverse complement strand
CTCGACCCGGGCTAAGGGATCGGCCGTGAGGTTGAAGTACCAGCCCGGGGGCGATGGCAGTCCGCTGTTGGCGGCAACGATGATCATGTCGTCGCCATCCGGGAAGAACTGCAGGGGGACGGTGCGCTCCAGGCCGGACTTGCGGCCTCGGGTGGTGAGGATCAGGATCTGCCGATGGTACAACCGGCCTATCCGACCCTTGGTCAGCCGGATCAAGCCGGCTGCGAGCCCAACGGAGCGCGTGTCCACCTCGTGCTCCACGCGCATCTTGATCCGCTCCTTGAGTGGAAGCGGCCGAACACCGTCAGTAGTGTACTTCAGAGCCGGACCTGCGGCCTCGCTCGGTCGGCGCGGTAGAGATTCCTCCTGCGCTTCCAGGAACTGCTTGAGGCCAGCCCAGATTGTCTCCTCCTGGCGCTGTCCCATGCGGGCGATCAACGGCGTCAGCAGCCTCAAGACGCCACGCGGCTCAAGCTCCCACGACCACCGCATCCTGGTCCCTTGCGGAACAGGGTCGAAGCTAAGGGCGCCCTGGATTTCCATCGTGGGCATGTGCGTCAATGACGCGAGGTGCCGAGGTCGCTCGTATTCGGTGAACTCGATGGTCATCTCGACGGGGCGGCCCATAGTCTTGGTTGCCGCCCTAAACTGTGTGCCGCGCCCAATGGGCCCGCTCGAGATCTTTTCTACCCAGAGCAAGCGTGGATTGTAGCGCGGCTCGTTGCGCTCGTCGGCAACGACGTCGAACACCTCTTCGACGGGTCGGTTGATGAGGATCTCACCTTCGATGTGGGCCATATATGGGCTACTCCTTTCTCAAGCCACCCGCCACCTCCGTGCCGCCGACTCCTGTGCGCTCCCCCGCATCCCACAGCGTGACTGGTCGCACCAGTTCGACCATCGCGCGATTGAACTTCGCTGGCTCGTCAACGAACGGCTCGTGTCCGGACCCCTCGAACCACACGAGTCGCTTCGCCGGGGCACTCAGTGCCTCAAAGTAGGCCACACTGGTCTCGGGGGGGATCCAGTGATCGCCGCGCCCGAGGAAGAAGAAGGCGGGCATCTGCAACGCGGGTACAGCTTCCAGTAGGTTCAGCTGCGACACTTCCGGCCACATCGCCTCGAGGGTAAACCGGAAGCCGCGCATTGTCTTGGGTAGATCCAAGAGCGACGATTCCGGCGCGCCGAGCACGATGCGTCCCATGTGCCACAAGGCTCTTATCCCGAACTGGCCGTCGAGTCGCTGCAGCCAGGTGCGCTCTGCCAACACGCTCTTGTAGTTATATGGTGGCGGGCCGATCGCGCGCAGCTGCTTGAGGGCCTTGGGGTGGTTGCCCCGCTGCGCTTTGGCGAGCGCGAGGGCGTAAGATGCCGCCTCGCCTGCGGTCCAGTCACCGACTTGCGCGCAGCCGATGTAAGTCGACACCTTAGCGGGGAACCGAGCGGCGTAGAGCACGCCGAGGGCAGAGCCCCACGAGTGTCCGAAGAGTGCGACCTTGCGCTTGTTGACGCGTTGACTAACCACCTCAACCAGCTGATCGAGATCGGCGATGAACCGGTCGACCGTCATGGACGACCGGGGGATGGTGCGGGCGAAGGACTTGCCCGTCCCGCGTTGGTCCCAGTAGACGACCGTGAAGCTCTTCTCAAGTTGCGCGTTGCAGTAGCGGAAGAAAGGCGTATCCGAGAATCCGGGCCCGCCGTGCAGGATGATCAGCGGCGGGTTGTTGAGGTTCTCGCCCCGGATCATCACCCATTGCTCGAGCCCGCCCAGATGCAGATAGCTGCTCTCGGCGATGCTGCCCGGAACGACCGTGCCATCGGGTCTACGGAAAGGCGGTGTACGTACCATCATTCACCTCCCGAACTGTCCGCCCGGCACTGGCCGGGCCCCTTGGTGCCGATCCTGCCTGCGCCGGAGCTGCTGTCGTGAGAGATGCCCGTGGTTGGCCAAGGCGACCACCGCAACGACGACCCACAGCGCGGCGGTAAATACGAGTTGGTAGGTCAAGAGAGCCACCCCTGATATCACCAGAGGAGCAACGCTCAGCGTGCTGAACGTGAGACTCGCGTGCATGAGCATCGCCACGAGCAGACTCCCTGTACGCTCGTAGACCCACACCATCAACACCCTGTAAGCCGGCAGCCACCCAACAAGAAGAATGAACAGGGTTGCGGGCAGGTAGATGGCTAGCGGGAGCGCTCCGGACATAGTGTTGCCTGCCAAGACGTTCACAAGGATGTGCCAGACTCCCCACAGAACGCCCACGAATAACCCTGTAGCGAGGACACTGTGGCGCAGTCTCAGCCTGGGTATGACGAACCCCGTCCAGCCTAGCTCCTCGAAGATGCCCGCCGCCAGCCCCCCCGCGATACCCATCAGCAGGAGGGTAGCCTTCTGGTCGGATGTGAATATGGCGGGGAGGAACTCAGGGGCCCTTAGCGAGAGCGCAAATAGTACCGCCACCATCGAAAGCGGGGCGGTAAGGAGCGCCACGGCGTACCAGCGAGCGCTAACACGCCACCTTAGCAACCGGGATCGCAACTCACGAAGTCCAGCCCTTCCATAGAGGAGACCGGTCAACACGATGCCCGCCACGCTGGGACCTACAAGCATCATCGGGTACAGGAACGTCATCATCGTGCTGTACTGCTCCTTGGAGGCCAGGATAGAGCTAGGACCGAGCCCGACCACGATGAGGATGGTGCCCCATGTGATAGCGAACGCTAGGGCGTAGAAGCTCAGCACGGGGTGGCTCTTGATGAAAGCCTTGATGGTATTCATGAGATCTCACCTCCTTTCTCTAGGGCTAGAGATCCCTTCAGTATCAGTGTGCTACAAGGATCATGATCTGCCATGACACATATTGCGCAATCTGCTGATTAAAGTTGATCAAGAACGGAAAGGTCGGCAATCCAAGGCATCCAGCATAGCCTATTGCCCCGCCCACACCGTGCCGCGAACAACCCCCACGACCAGCCCGAGGGAGGCCGAGGGTCGGTTTCCTAACGCAGCCATCTACTGGACCGTTCAGGGGAGGTGCTGACGCGCCCCTTGGCGGGCGGCAGGCGCTATTCACCAGCAATTAGGGGCATGGAAAAGAGGGCCGGGACTCCTCCTAGTTAAGCCCCGGCCTGGCTGATGCTGATATACCGCTCTCGGCGTTAGCGCTGAGCAGCGGGAGATTCTTCCCTCAGAAGAACTCGGTACCGTTCTTCGTACTCCTCTGCATCGATCTCGCCACGGGCGAAACGCTGCCTCAAGGTCTCCTCAGCCGAGTCCTCGCGCCCAGTATCGAGACCC
>DASSJP010000377.1:0-3616 GCA_035691165.1 Rubrobacter sp. | reverse complement strand
CGGCGACCCTCCAGGGCTTGGGTGATGCTGTCAGTCACGGTGAGCGACGCCTGCGACGTCACGCCCAACGTCCTGGCCACCACGTCGGGCACAGCGGCAGCGTCCCCAACGGGGGCCAGTTCGACCAGCCACACCCCGTCCGGGTAAATCCTGACCAGGCTGCATGCCACCTCCAGGGCGAGGCGTGTCTTGCCAGAGCCGCCAGCGCCTGCGAGCGTGAGGAGCCTGGTCATGGGGAGGAGTCGTTTGGCCTCAACCGTCTCGCGCTCGCGGCCGACGAAACTGGTCAGGGGGGCTGGCAGATTATGATGTGCGGAGTCCGCAGGCTCCTCCAAAGGGCGTCCTGAGGAGGGCCAAGGGGCCACAGTAGAAACACCGGCCCGTATCTCTTCATATAGGCGCCTGCTCTCGGCGTCTGGCTCGGTGTCGAGTTCCCTGGCGAGAGACTTCCGGAGGCGCCCGTACTGGAGGATCGACTCCCGGCGCCGGCCAGAGAGAGCATAGAGGCGCATCAGGGAGACGTGCGCCTCTTCTCTGGCCGACTCTTCTGAGAGCACCCGACGGAGAGCTTCGATGCCCGCCTCGTATTCCTCACGCGCCTCGTAGAGGCCGGCCATCTCGGTGAGCAACGCGAGGTGCAACTGTCTAAGCTCTTCCCGCCTGCGTTCCGTCCAATCCTCGTAGCGGTCTCCCGGCAACAGTTCGCCCGCGTACAGATCGATGGCCGCACGGTATGCTGCCGGATCCCGGGAGCGCCGGGCGGTGGCAGCGGTCTCCTCGAACATGTCCACGTCCACCCAGAACTGCCCCCTAGGACACAGAACCAGTTGATCTCTCTGAAGCTCCAGGTAGCGGGAAGCTGTGTCGGACGCGAGTGTGCGGCGGACGACGTGGAGTGCCCCTCGTAGATTGTTGGAGGCCGCCTTCACGCCAAGCTGCGGCCAGAGGAGACCCATCACCCGCTCGCGGTGGAGGCGGTGACCCCGCGCGAGGGCGAGCAGCTTCATAAGGCTCGCCGCCTTCCTCAGGCGCCACGCGCCCTCCTCGATAGTCCGGGTCCCCACAGAGACGCGGAAGCCGCCGAGCAACCCGATCCTTACGGCCTCGGGTTCTCTGATCGTTGTGTCTGAAAACTTGTGCTCCACCTCTGCCGGTACTCTACGGTGTCGTGCCATCCCCATCTCGACAGATGCATCATCGCCCCGACCGGCGCCGTTTCACTCCTTGAGGAGAGTAGCGGCCCCGATCGCCTCCATGTAACCAGCACATCATAGCTACTGGGCTAGAGCCGTGCACGTTACTGGATCATCGCTGTGCCGTGAACCCGGGGTAATCCTTTTACGGTGAACACAGCCCATGTGGGCGATACTTTTGCCGTACGGTCATACTCGTGCGACAGGGAGGAAATCATGGCGTCGGAGATCTGGCAGTTCCTGATAGTGGTACTGGGGTTCTTTGTCGTCGCCCTGTTGTGGATCTTCATCGTCTATCTCCCAGGGCGCACCCTGGAGCGCTGGGTGGACCAGCGTCCGGAACGCGGCGACGGGTGAGACGGCTGTTCAGACAGGCCATTGACGCCTCGACCTGGCCGCCCTCTCCCTGCGGCTGTCCACGGCGTCTTGCAGCAGCTCGTCGAGCGCACGCCCGGATCCTTTGTAGGCATCCAGCACCTCATCGAACTCCAGCACGTGGTCCCTGGTGTCCACTTCGCTGAGGAAGTTCGCCGCTTCGTTCTCGTCCAGCCCTCGCACCGAGCGAACTCGGCGCCGTTCATCAGGTCCATGAGGAGACGCCGCAACTCGACTTCGCCGGGCTCCGCGGACCGCCCGGCCAGATGCTCCTCGAACCGACGGTCGAAGATCACGGTTGCGAGTACTATCCGGCGTCGGTCTTCGGCGGAGACGCCCTCTCCCCACGCCCGGCGCATCGTGTCTTCCCCAAGCTCCTTCAAATACGCGAGAGCCTGCTCCCGATCTTTCGTGCCTGGATCGGAGCGGCTCATCACCGAACTTTCTGCGAGATACTAAACGACCAGAATAGGTGGCCCGTAGAATTCACCGATTGCGCCCTTTTCTTTAGACGGCGCTGACATGGTATCACCCTGATCTGTGAGCCCGACGCGAGAGGAGAGCGTGCCATGCTGACCCGGTTGGACCATCTGGTGATCCTCGTCCGCGACCTGGACGTTGCGGCTGCCGACTACGAGCGCCTGGGTTTCGTGGTGACGCCCGGCGGCGAACACGCCGACGGCCTGACGCGTAACGCCTTGATACCTTTTGAGGATGGATCTTACTTCGAGCTGGTCTCTTTCCTGGACCCGGAAGACTCCAGAGACAACGTCTGGGGCTGGCGAAAGTTCCTCCCGCACGAGGGCCTCGTAGATTACTGCGTGGCCTCCGACGACCTGGAGTCCGACATAATGAGACTGGAATCTCTAGGCTTTGACGTGAAGGGTCCCGGCCATGGAGGGCGTCGACTTCCGGACGGTGCAGAGATACGCTGGCGCATCGCCCGTATACGCCAGGAGGGAAGGCTCTTGCCGTTCCTGATCGAAGACCTTACCACCCGCGAGATGCGCGTCCCCGGTGGCCCGGCAGCCGAGCACCCGAACGGCGCCTCCGGTATCTCCCTGCTGGAGATCGCCGCGCCAGACGCTGAAGAAGCCGCACCATCCCTAGCAGCCCTCGCCGGAATTCCGGCCGATGCCGGCACCTCCATAAGGCTGGGTGCTTGCTCGCTCTTACCGGTAGCCGCGGAGCGAGAAGATGCGGCGCTTCGTCTGGATACCAGAGGACCAGGTCCGTTGGCCGTGGAGCTTGTCGGGAAGAGGCCAGGGAGCGTGCAAGCGCCTGACCCTCTTTTGCTCACGGGGCCGGCATCAGGCTTCCGACGCGGTCCCCAGAAGACTAAAGCTCCAGGTGGCGCCTCCCGAAAAATATTCGGAATGACGACGAAGCGCGCTCACGGCCGATCAAACACTCAAAGCTAGAGACACGTACGAGCAGTATCGGTTAATCTGAATAGCGGCTCCGGTCGCCAGCCGAAGTTCGACCGGGCGCTGGATCTCGCTCTAGGGGTTGGGGGATGGACTCCACTAACGGCTCTCTTCTAAGAAACGCTCGCTTCATGCGGCTCTGGATCGGCCAGGGGACCTCTTTCGTGGGCGACGCCGTCTCGATGGTTGCGCTTGTGATCCTGGTAGTCCAGGTTACGGGTAGCGCCTCTGCCGTGGGCGGCGCGCTCGTCGCCCGTCTCCTGCCTACCATCGCGAGCCCGCTGGCCGGCGTACTCGCTGATCGCGTCAACCGCAGGGTCGTCCTGGTGGCGAGCGACCTCGCGCGGGCGGTTCTCGTCCTCGGACTTGTGTTCGCCGGGAATCTCGTCACCATCTACGTCCTTGTCTTCCTGATGGGCCTGGCCCGTACGTTGTTCAACCCCACGATCCGGGCCGCCTTCCCGAGCGTGGTGGGCGCGGGGGACCTCACCAGGGCCAACGCCCTCATAGGCGGCACGTTCAGCGTCTCGGAGACGGCCGGTCCTGCCCTCGGGGGCCTGCTGGTGGCGACCGTGGGCGTGGACGCCGCCTTCGTGCTCGACGCGGTGACCTACCTCATAT
>DASSJP010000376.1:0-7593 GCA_035691165.1 Rubrobacter sp. | reverse complement strand
CCAAGCTTCCTCGAAGGCCTCCTCGCCAAGCTCGGCACGAACCGCAGCCACGCTTCTCTCGTAGCCAATAAGTGCGTGCGTCAGGGGTGGAAGGTGCACGCCGGTGGCTTCGCGTACGGCGTCGGCCGCCGCCCACAGCCGCGTGGCGTGAACAGAATGACCTTGGAAAGCGGCTACGCCTGCCAACCCGAAGAGAGCGTACTGGGTAGACATTTTGTCATCCAACTTCCGCGACAGGTGAAGGAGCTCACGTAGCAAGGCCGTAGCTCGACCGTAGTCGCCAAGGATCAACTCGGCGAACCCCAAGGCGGTCAGGCAGATGCCCACGCCCCGCATCTCCTTTATCTTACGGAACTGCACGAGGCTCTGCCCGAGCAGAGCCCGGAACTTCGCTGCCGTGTTGGCGTCATGGATCATGTAGTTTCCCTCTGCGTCGACCTGGCTTACAAGGACCAGACCTTCGCAAACGAGCATGTAGGCGACCGTGCGCGGGTTTCTCACCTTCGGCCTGAGCTCTATGGCCTCCTCTGATATGGCCGGCACGGACTCGAGGTTTATTTGTCCGAGTATCGAAACCAGGCCGAGGTTGGCGAGGGAGAAAGCGATGCCATCCGTATCCTCCAACTCCCGGTATAGGGCCAGGCTCTGCTCGACCAGCATCTTTGCCGCCTCGTAATCCCCTTGCCACAGGGCTATCCAACCGGCACCATTGAGTGCCCTCGCATTCGTACTCGTCCTCGTACGTCCGCTTGCGGATATACCTCTCTCCAGCCATCTTCGCCCTTCGCTCAGGTGGCCGTGCAAGTCCCATAACCTCCATAGCGCGGTCCCCAGGCGCAGGCCCAAGTCCGCCTCTCCTTGCGAGAACGACCAGCCGAGGGCGGCCCTGAAGTTACCGTGCTCTCGTTCCAGCCGCTCCAGCCATTCCTCCTGCCGTCCTGCCAGCAATTCCGGCTCGGCCCGCTTGGCAAGGGCGAGGAAGAACTCGGCGTGCCTGCACCGTACTATCTTCGCTTCACCGCTCTCCTCGAGTTTCTCGCACGCGTACTGGCGGATGGGTTGGAGCATCCTGTAGCGGAGCCGGTCCAGTTCTATCACCTCGGCCATCACCAGAGACTTGTCTACCAGCCGAGATAGCAGGTTCAGTACGTCACCCTCCTCGATGCCGTCACCCGATCCTACAGTCTCCACCGCTCCCAGTGATGCGCTGCCCGCGAATACCGATAGCCGACCGAATAGGGTTTGCTCGGGTGCGCTGAGCAGTTCGTAACTCCAGTCAAGCGTTCCCCGCAGGGTCCGTTGCCTGGGTACCGCAGTCCGCCTGCCGGTGCTGAGGAAACTCAGAGGGTCTCGTAACCTCTCGGAGATCTGTCGCACCGACAAGGCGCCTACCCTGGCTGTCGCCAGTTCTATTGCCAGAGGTATGCCCTCCAGCTTCCGGCAGATCTCCGCCACAGCCTCCGTATTGTCGGGGGTCAGGGAGAAGTCTGGTAAGCGTTGCCGTGTGCGGTCCAGGAAAAGGCGCACCGCGTCGTAGCGTGTGAGCACCCTGGCGGTTGGCAAGTGGTCGGCTTCGGGAACGGAGAGAGAGGGCACCCGCCAGACGGTTTCGCCCGCCACGCTCAACGCCTCCCGGCTGGTGACCATGACCCGAAGGCGCGGGCACGAATCGAGGAGGTTATCCAGCAGATGGGCTACTGGATCCGCGAGATGCTCGCAGTTGTCGAGCAGCAGAAGCAGCTTCTTCTCGCCCAACGCTTCGGTGAGCGTGCCTGTGAGCGGGCGACCAGGTTGTTCACGCACCTTCAAAGCGCGGGCCACGACCTGCGGCACAAGGTTGCCCTCGGAGAGCGGCGCCAACTCAGCAAGCCAGACCCCGCTAGGGTATGCTCCAACGAGATCCCTTGCTACCTCGAGGGCGAGGCGCGTCTTTCCCGAGCCTCCGGCGCCCGTGAGGGTCAGGAGCCTGGTCATCGCCAGGGACCGCTTTACCTCCAAAATATCTCGCTTGCGTCCTACGAAGCTGGTTCTCGGCGCCGGAAGGTTGTGTTTGCTGGCGTCAGTAGGCTTCCCACGTGGGAAATCGGGGGGCGGATGTTGTTGCGGCAGAAAGGTTCCCGCCGCTATCTCTTCGTACAGGTGCCGGCTAGTCACGCGGGGTTCTGCGCCTAGTTCCCGAGACAAAACCTCCTCAAGACGCTTGTACTGAGCCAGGGCCTCCGCGCGTCTCGCGGAGAGCGCATACAGGCGCATCAAGCCCACGTGCGCCTGCTCGTTTACTGGCTCTACAGCCAGCACCCCGCGCAGCGCCTCGATGGCGGGGCCGCAGTCGCCGAACTCCTCGTGGAGCCCTGCCAACTCGACGAGTAGATCCAGGTAGGTCCTTCTCAGATCCTGACGGCGGCTCTCTGCCCACTCTTCGTAGAGATCACCAGGCAATAGCTCCCCAACGTACAGGTCGAGCGCCGCCCCGTAGGCTGCGGGATCTCTGGAGTGACGCGCGATAGCGGCGGCCTCCTCGAAGGCTTCCACATCCACCCACAGTTGCCCATCGGGGCAAAGCACGAGGGACTCGTCTTCGGATGTCAGATATCGTGAGCCCGCGGCCATGTCGAGCGCTCTACGGGTGGCGTGTAGAGTCTGGCGCAAGTTGTTGGAGGCGGCTTTCTTGCTCGAGTCCGGCCACAGGAGGTCCATCGCCTGCTCTCGGTGAAGATGATGGCCAGGGGCGAGGGCAAGCAGCTTCATCAACGCCGCCGCTTTCCTGAGACGCCACTGCCTGGCCTCTATTGTTCTGGTCCCTACGGAAACCCGGAAGCCGCCGAGCAGATGAATCCGTACAGCATCGGGCCTCTCGAGCCTGGCTACGCCTTCGGAACTAGTAGCATGCATCCTACTCTCCGCGTTTTCCTTGCCAGCCATTTTACAAGACCGGCTTCCGGCGGGCTCTGTTCACGGCGGAAGCCTCACCCGCTGCTCGTAGGATCGGTTTCAGCGTGTTGAGAGACCCCGGCCCCCGGCGCCGCAGACGCCCACCGAATAGCCCGAACGATGCTGGAGAGCACCGTGATAGGTTCGTCCCAAGGACGGACCCTGCACAGGTCAGGTTGGCCGCCCAACGATCCTCGACTTGAATCTCTGTTTCCTTGTCTGGCCGAACCTCTCTGCATCCTGACGTCATCTCGTTCCTATCTCCCTGTCCGCGCAACCTCATAAAAACAAGCGACGATGAATTGCCGATGAATGGAAGATAAAGGAGCCGAAAAAGATTTCCGCATCCGAGGATGCGGATTTGGAGGACCAACTTGGGAGGTTAGCAGGAGATTCGACCCCGATCGGCTACCAGAGATCCGGTCGCCTGGCCCTGACTATGCCCAAGTCCAGGGTTCGCATCACTCCTCCAGAAGAGCGTCTACCAGCGGCGGGCTATGACCTGTCCCAATCCTCTCGGTTCCAGGAAAGCGCAGGAGGTTTCGTACCAGAGGATCTCCAGCACCACATCTCCTGAAAGCTCGTGATAACGTTTGATGGAGGTCTTGGTCCCCAAAGAACTGGGCCAGGGTGGTTCGGGAACGCGAGCCGCTTGAGCGACTCCTCCAGACGTTCGCTTGCAGCGGACTCGACCTGAAAGGAACCGACCATGGAACTAGGTCTCTATACTTTTGCCGACGTCGGGCCCGAGATCGATCCTGCACGGCGGCTTCGCAACCTCCTCGAGGAGATAGAGCTGGCCGACCAGATCGGCCTCGACGTCTTCGGCGTCGGCGAGCACCACCGCCCCGACTACGCCGTCTCATCTCCTGCAGTCGTACTCGCCGCGGCGGCAGAGCGCACCAAGAACATACGCCTGACGAGCGCGGTTACGGTTCTGAGCTCTGACGACCCTGTACGCGTCTTTCAGGCCTTCGCGACGCTAGATCTCCTCTCGGGCGGGCGGGCCGAGATCATGGCAGGCCGCGGCTCGTTTATCGAGTCGTTCCCGCTATTCGGCTTCGACCTGGACGACTACGACGAGCTGTTCGCCGAGAAGCTCGAGCTGCTGCTGAGGCTGCGCGAGTCCGAGCGCGTCACGTGGTCTGGCAGGCACCGCGCGCCGCTCGACGACGCCAGCGTCTACCCGCGTCCTGTACAGGAGCCGTTGCCGGTCTGGATCGCCGTCGGCGGGACGCCGCAGTCGGTCGTGCGCGCAGCGCTGCTCGGACTGCCGCTGGCGATCGCGATCATCGGCGGACACCCCGAGCACTTCGCCCCTCTCGCCCGGCTCTACCGCGAGACCGCGAGTCAGGCAGGCCACGGGCGACTGCCGGTCAGCATCAACTCGCACACCTACGTGGCCGGGACGTCCCTGCAAGCAGGCGACGAGTACTTCCCCACCTACGCAGCGATGATGAACAGGATAGGCCGCGAACGTGGCTGGGCACCGATGGGCCGCAGGCAGTTCGAGGCGGGCCGCTCGCCGCGAGGCGCGCTTCTCGTCGGCAGCCCGGAGGAAGTGACGGAGAAGATCCTCTTCGAGCACGAGCTCTTCGGCCAGGAGCGCTTTTTGGCGCAGATCAGCGTAGGTACTTTGCCCCACGACAGGGTGATGCGTGCTATAGAGTTGTTCGGAACCGAGGTAGCCCCAGCCGTCCGCAAGGAGGTTGCGCGCCGGTCAGCCACGAGCACCTGAGGACTCGCACCTATCTAACGACAGCATGTTCTCGATGACCGGCGACCCCATCGGTGCACAAGGGCGACCTTCGAACGTAATCTCTTCGAGTACTCGCCGGCAGGAGATCGTTCTGTAGCGGTTCAAAGGATCACAGCCAGGTTGACGAAACAGTTTGCAGGGAAAGATGGAGAGTTCTAACGATTCAGGGAGGTAGGATGAGGCTTTCGGACGTGGCCGCCGACGTGGGCAAGGGGCTCTTCGCCGGCGCCGCTGGCACTGCTGCCATGACGATATCGAGTACGTTGGAGATGAAGATCAGGGGCCGTCCTGCGAGCAACGCGCCGGCTGAGGCTGCGGCGAAGGTTCTTGGCGTCGAGCCCAAAGGGGAGGTGGAACAGGCCCGCTTCTCGAACCTCGTCCACTGGGGATACGGAACGGCGTGGGGCGCCGTCCGAGGACTCGTCGGCGCTGCCGGTCTCGAAGGACCCGGGGCCGCGGCGGCGCACTTCGGGGCCGTGTGGGGTTCTGAGCAGGTCATGTTGCCTGCCCTTGGCGTCGCGCCGCCATTCTGGACGTGGGGGACGAAGGAAGTGGCCATCGATGCGTTCCACCACCTCGTGTACGCGGGGGCAACCAGCCTCGCCTACGCCTATCTTGACCGGTCCGGGTCGTAGTCTGACTCATGCCTGGCGCCCCGCGACAGAGAAAGCCCGCCCGCAAGGATTGCAATCTCCGTAACCCTCTATAATTAGACCCGTGGTAATCCACCCCGGAGATGCGAGCAGTGGTTAGCGTAGCGGAGAGCATGATCTGGTGGAGCCAGTATGCGTACTCGCTGGGTCTGCTCACGGCAGCCGCTATTTCGGTCGTGCTCGCGTTCTATGCCTGGCGACGTCGGGATGTGCTCGGGGCGGAGTCGCTGGCGTTCTTGATGGTGGCCATCAGCGTGTGGACGTTCGGGTACGCTCTCGAGCTGGCCTTCCCCGGAATCGCGGGCAAGATCTTCTGGGCCAAGGTTCAGTATCTTGGCATCATTACCTTGCCTGTGGCCTGGCTCGCCTTCGCGCTCCAGTACACTAATAGGACAGAATGGCTTACGAGAAGCAGGCTCGCGCTGCTTTCCGGCATACCGCTCGTCACGCTGCTCCTGGCTTTCACCAACGAGGCGCACAACCTCATATGGAGTCGTACGGAGCTCGCCAGGAATGGATCTCTCGTCTTGCTGGAGCTGGAGCACGGCGCATGGTTCTGGGTCCACTGGACGTATTCCTACCTGCTTGTCCTGTGCGGCTCCGTCTTGATCGTGTCGAGGCTCGCTACGTCCGCAGACCTGTACCGCAAACAGAGCGGCGCCCTGTTGGCTGGTGTGGCGGTGCCGTGGGTGGCAAACGGTATCTACGTGCTTGGGCTCACTCCGGTTCCCGGCCTGGACCTAACGCCTTTCGCATTCATGCTCAGCGGCGCGATGCTTTCCTGGGGTCTATTCCGCTACCGTCTGCTCGATATCGTGCCTGTGGCACACCAGGCGATCATCGAGGGCATGCGCGACGGTGTAGTGATGGTGGATCTCAGGGGACGTATAGTAGAGATCAACCCTTCCGCCCTGCGTATCCTGGATGTCCCCGCTGATGGCGTGATCGGGCGCGCCGCCGAGGAGATCGTACCCTCTTTCAGTGCCCTTGGCAGATCTGAAGCAGCGGCAGAGCGTGTGAGGCTGGTAAGCGCTGGCCAACGTGAGTATGAACTCTCCCTCGCGTTGCTGAGGGACCGCTCTGAACGTCACACGGGATATCTACTCGTCTTTCACGACGTAACCGAGCGCAAGCGGGTCGAGGAGGAGATAAGACGACTGAACAAGGGCCTCGAGAGGCGAGTCAATGAGCGCACGGCACAGCTCGAGATCGTCATCTCCGACCTCAAAGAGAGTGAGGAACGATACGCCCTCGTGGTGGATGCTTCCAACGACGGTATCTACGATTGGCATGTACGCACCGGAGAGCTGTACTGGAACGACAGGCTCTTCGAGATGTTCGGCCTTTCTCGCTCGGAGTTCACCCCGACCTTCGAGGGCTTCCTGGAATACGTGCATCCTGATGACCGCCAGAACCTGGTGGATAACGTCACGGCACACCTCGAGCGTGGTCTGGAATTCGCTATGGAGTTGCGATACAGGCATTCCAGCGGCGAGTACCGTGTCTGCACCACCCGGGGCAAGGCCCAGCGAGACGCCGATGGGACGCCGGTTCGCATGGCTGGCATCGCCACCGACATCACGGAACGCAAGAGGGCGGAAGAGGAGATCCGCCAGCTCAACGAGAGCCTCGAAGAGAGGGTCGAAGAGCGCACCGCCCAGCTCGCAGACGCCGTCACAGGGTTGGAGATGGCCAGGAACGAGGCAGACGCGGCAAGCAGGGCGAAGAGCGAGTTCCTAGCGAACATGTCCCACGAGATCCGCACCCCAATGAACGGGGTCATAGGCATGACGAGCCTCTTGCTCGATACCGACCTCTCTGAAGAGCAAAGAGAGTACGCGGAAACCGTGCGCCTCTCTGGCGAGAACCTGCTGACCATCATCAACGACATCCTCGATTTCTCCAAGATAGAGGCCGGCAAGATGGAACTCGAGATGGTGGACTTCGACCTTCACAGGGTCGTTGAGGAAACGGTTGATTTGTTCGCCGAGCGGATACAACGCAAAGGTCTGGATCTTGCGAGCCTGATCGAGCGAGGTGCACCTACCTACCTCAGAGGCGATGCCGGACGTGTACGGCAGGTGCTCGTCAACCTGCTCGGCAACGCGATCAAGTTCACCGAGGAGGGAGTGGTGATCCTGCGCGTCTCTCTTGCCGAGGAGAACGAAGGGTCTGCAGTGGTGCGCTTCGAGGTCTCCGACACAGGCATCGGCTTGACGCCCGAGCAGCAGGAGCAACTTTTCCAATCCT
>DASSJP010000375.1:0-20899 GCA_035691165.1 Rubrobacter sp. | reverse complement strand
GTTGTAGTAGTGGACGGAGGCGCGGACGAGTCCTTCGAGGTCCCGGCTCTCCATATCGAGCAGCGTTGAGGCAGGTGGTGAGACCGAAGTGTTGATGCCGTACCCGGAGAGAGCCCGGACGACGGTCTCAGGGGGCTTACCCTCCACCGTGAAGGTGACGATGCCGCACCGTTCGGCGCCCAGATCCCTGACCGTGACGCCGGGCACTTCATTCAGGCGGGCCCGGAGACGTCCGGCCAGGTATTGCACGCGGTCCCGGATCTTCTCGACATCCCACCGCAGCGCGTAGTCTATGGCGACGCCGAGGCCGACCTTGCCTGCATAGTTGGTCTCCCAGTTCTCGAAGCGCCGGGCGTCAGGACGGACTTCGAAGCGGTCCCTGGCCGTCCACCTCGCAGCGTGCAGATCCAGGAACGGCGGCTCCAGGTCTTCGATGACCTCGCGCCTGACGTAGAGAAAGCCCGTCCCCCGTGGACCCCGCAGGTACTTGCGGCCCGTCGCAGAAAGCATGTCGCATCCTATCTCCTCGACGTCTAGCGGGATCTGGCCGGCGGACTGGCAGGCGTCGAGCAGGTAGAGGACCTCCGCCTCACGCGCCACATCCCCCACCGCGGCGGCGGGATTGACGAGGCCGCCGTTCGTCGGGACGTGGGTCAGGGAGATCAACCTGACGTCATCGTCGATCATGCCGCCGAGAGCAGGGATGGAGATCTGGCCGTGCTCGTCGTTTGGCACGACCTCGACCTTAGCCCCCGTCTTGCGCGCTACCTGCAGGTAGGCGATGTAGTTGCTCGCGTACTCGGCCATTGCCGTCAGGATGCGATCCCCAGGCTCGAACGGTATGGAGTAGAAGGCCATGTCCCATGCGCGAGTCGCGTTTTCGATCACGGCGATCTCGTCCCCGCGACAGCCGATGAGCGTCGCCGCGGCGTCGTAGACGCGCTCGATTGCGTCCCTGTTGCGGTCGGCGGCCTCGTAGCCCCCGATCCTTGCTTCGAGCCTCAGGTGGGAGATTGTTGCGTCCAGCACCGGCTCAGCCATGAGGGCCGCGCCAGCGTTGTTGAAGTGCAAGACTTCTTCGCAACCGGGCGTGTCAGCCCTGGCGCGCAAAAGGTCTCTATCCGAGAAACCTGCCCTCAAATATTAATCCTCTTCTACCTGCGCTTCTTCTTGCCCCACGGCTTGCCGCCGGAGTCCATGCGCACGATCTTCGGGGTGAACCTTCCGACGAGTTCGACGAGATCCCCCTGCAGTCCGACGACGGTCTCGATGTCCTTGTATGCCATTGGCGCCTCGTCCACGGAGCCGCCGATGAGGGTGATGCCACGCTCTACGAGGTAGCTCCTCCAGCGTTCCTCCGAAATGCTCTTGAAGGCAGCCGTACGGCTCATGAGCCTGCCAGCGCCGTGTGAGGCGGAGTTAATGGACCGCTCGTCACCCTTGCCCCGCACGACATAACCGGGATCTCCCATCGAACCGGGGATCACACCCATCACGTCTCGACCCGCCGGCGTCGCTCCTTTGCGGTGGACGATGGCTTCCCTGCCGCCCACCTCCTCGATCCATGCATAGTTGTGATGGTTCTCCACCTTCGCCATCACGTCCTCGCCGAGGGACTTGGAGATCTTGCCGTGTATGACGGCGTGGTTGGCTGAGGCGAAGCGTCCCGCGAGCTGCATACTGAGCCAGTACTCCTCACCCTCTTCACTCCCGAGGTCGAGCCAGGCGAGGTCTGCGACGCTTTTTTCGAGTTTCGGGTGCTTCTGTTTCGCTATCTTCGAGTAGCGGTTGGCGATCTTGAACCCCACGCCGCGGCTCCCCGAGTGCGAGAGCAGCGCGAGATACTTTCGTCCAGGCTCGAAGTCGCGCTCCATCCCCTTCTCCAGCGTCTCTCCACCGAGCGACTCGAAGATACCCCACTCGACGAAGTGGTTGCCGGAGCCCGAGGTGCCGAGCTGGGAGCGGCCCGTATCCTTGAGCCCCTTGAGGAAAGACGTGGCCTCCCATGCTGGATCTTCGAGTACCTCGTGCTCGGGACGCCGGCCTTCCTTGAACTTGGAACCAGCCCCGAAGTTGGTGTTCCGAAGCAACACCTCGGCGAGGTCGTCCCTCTTCTCGTCCAATATCTCCGAAGACACTCCATATACGGACAATCGCATACGACAGGCGATATCCACGCCCACCGCCCAGGGAATGACCGCGCCCTCGGTGGCGAGAACGCCGCCCACGGGCAGTCCGTAGCCGAGGTGGGCGTCAGGCATGAGGGCGCCTCCGACGGAGACAGGGAGCCTCATAGCGCCCTCCATCTGGACGGTCGTGCCGTCTTCGATGAGATCGGGGCCCCACACTGCGTAATCCAGCGCTCCGCCGCGCAACCTGTCGTCGAGCGCGGCGCTCTCCTCGTTCCGGATGCTCGCCCATTCTCGGGCGAGGGGTTCGAGTGCGTCGTGGGTGTCAGTGTAGGGGTTTTCGCGCACCCTCTCCAGCTCGCCCAGTATCGTCTCGTCGTCCATCCCGGCCGAACGAAGCTCAGCAAAGGCGGCGAGGGCGAGCCCGATCGTCCTCCCCTGCGGCCATCCGCGCTCGATGAGATCCTTCCCTGTTATCATCTGCTGCTACCTCTCGTATTGAAACGTTATACACCCTCGGGGCGCACGCGCGGTTGTCGCTTGCTGAGATGCGCCAGCTCGTCCATATGCCTCGTAAAGATCGGGGCTCGACGGGTTACGTCGTCTGGGGTAGTGCGCGTTGAAGGTACACGATCAGCTCTCCGAACTTGCGTTTCTTCCGTCCACTGGGCCTGAAGCCGCGGCCCACGTAGAGTCGACTGGCACGCGCGTTGTCTGCCTGGGTCCACAACTGCGCCTGTTCGTAGCCCCGCGACAGCGCTTCCGCGAGCAAGGTATCGACGAGCCGCCTGCCCATGCCCCAGTGATCCGGCGCGACGAAAACCATGGAGACGTGGCAGAGTCCCCTTCACGGTCGGCCCGGTCCCAACATCGACGAAGAGCGGGAAGGCGTCCGGCATGCGCACGTGTCGGCGCGCCCGCGCTTCCTGCTCGGGGCGCGGCGGCAGGCGGTCCCGTCTGGCGATGTTGGCCACCGTCCACACTCCGACGGCGGGCTCTACATCAGCCGGTCCGCCGCACCGTATGACTGCGTTGCCCAACGCACATCTCCTGAATCGGGCTTCTTGCGTACACGAGGACACACCTTCGACTTTCGATCGAAATCTTACGCGTGTGCCGGATCTTCTTCGAGGGCGGCTACGTGAACCGTACTTCGAATGCTTTCGCGCCCTCTCCGGCGAAGCGGACGAGTCGCTCGCCCTCATCTTGAAGGGCGTCGCGGTCCTCTCTGGATAGAGGCTCGAAGGGTTCGATCTCAAGTGTCGCCGTTCTCCTGGACTTCTCGACCTTCCACACGACGCGTACGAAGCCGTCGATCAAGAACGTAGCCCTGACGCGGGCGGCGGAAGACCTTCTTGCGGTGCTCCTCGGAGATCACTCGCCGCCTGTCAGCGTGTGAGAGCACCAGGTTATCGTAATCTGGCACGAAGCGCGGCGGAGCCGGGATGTCCCCTGGGGGCAATGGTGCGTCAGGGAGGTCGAGCAACTCGTTGCCGTTCTCGTCGCGGAAGACGCGCAGCTCCGGCTTGAACTCTTCGATGGACTGCTTGAGCTGCATCCTGCCAGACCACGTCTGCACGTCACGCACCGTCGCCGGGCCGAACGCCGCCAGGTACCTGAGTACGAGCTCGCGCGGGTCCTCGGACCCAGAGAACGGCCGTCCGAGCCACCGCTCTGCTGTCGTGAAGGGCGCCTTCCCCGAATAGCCCCACGCGCCGTCCGAGGGCACCTGTACGAGCGGAAGGTGGGTCCTCACAGCGTATGCAAGGGCGGAGAGGTCCCTGTCCGGTTCGATCTCCGATAGCAGGGGCCGCAGGTCGGCGAAGGTGCGCGGCTCTTCCTCGAAGTACGCCCTCGCCGCACCGACGAGCCTCTCGACATCCAGTCCCTCAACCCTCTTGCCTGTCGTGGAGATCATCGAGCGGGTGAGCGCCGGCTGCAAGGTGGGCCGCAGCAGCAGGTAATCGTCCGCCGTCATGAGGTGCAACGTCGCCCGCATGAGCGTCGCCCGAACTATCCGACGCTCCCGCACAAGCCGCGTTAGCTCGTCACGCCGGAAGTCTCTCAGACGTGTCCAAAGGCCGACGTAGGGAGGGCTCACCACCTGCGCCTGGAGGCCGACCAGGCGCTCTACGGCATCCGGAACGGGGAGCGGCTCCCTGTCCAGAAGCATCTGGCGGGCGAGGATGGCCCTGTTGAGCTCCCTGAGTGTCAGCATGCGCTCTGGCGTGCTCACCAGGGCAGAGGCTCCCCGTCGCGGAAGAAGCCGCCGGTCGGGCCTTCGTCGGGGAGGGTGGCGGCCCACACCACGCTCGCCGCTCCGTCCGGGATCGGACGTGCGCCCATCTCCTCCATCCCCGGGGCCGTGGCGGTCAGGCCAGGATCTACAGAGTTCACGAGGATAGCAGTCCCCTCAAGTTCGGCGGCGAGCTTCGCAGTAAGGGCGTTGATGGCGGCTTTCGAAATCCCGTAGCTCGCGGCAGCGCCGCCGCCCGTCGTCAGCCCGAACGTGGGCTCACCGTGGGAGCCAGCCCCGCTGGAGACGTTCACGATCCGTCCGTGTTCACTGCGATGGATCAGGGGTAAAAACGCCTGGCAGACCCGCCACGCGCCGAACAGGTTCGTGTCGAAGACCGCGCGGGAGGATTCCAGATCCGCCGCTGACGCCGTCTCGGACCACTCAGCGAAGACGGCGGCGTTGTTGACGAGCACGTCGAGTTTGCCGAACTCTTCGTCCACCCCGGCTGCCAGCCTCTTCACGCCCTCGCTGTCGGTGACGTCGATGGTCCTGGCCCGGACATCCAGATTCTCGCCGGCCAACTCCTGTGCGGCGGCCTCGGCTCTGGCGTGATCCCGCGCTCCCACAAGCACCGTCATCCCTCGCTGTGCGAGCTGCCTGGCGACCTCGAACCCGATGCCGCGTGCTCCACCGGTGACCAGCGCCACCCCTGGAATGTCTCGTTCCCAAGCGGCCACAGATGTTTCCTTTCGCCAATCGAACGGACTCCCCCATTGTCCCCTCTCTGATTCTAAGGGCAGTGGGCGAGATCACTATCCCGCTCTGATCAGTGCCTGCCGAAGCGGGAGGCGCCGGCGGCTGCGACGGTCACGAGGAGTATGGCAGCCACGGCGCGCAGCTCGAGTCGCTCGCCCAAGACGACGAGGCCGGCTAGGGCGGCAACGGCGGGCTCCAGGCTCATCAGAACACCGAAGACGCGGGCAGGGAGCTTGCGCAGGGCCTCCAGCTCCAGTGAGAAAGGGATGGCCGAGGAGAGCATAGCCACGCCGAAGCCAGCGAGGAGGAGCCTCGGATCGAGCAGGGCGTAGCCGGCGCCCGCGATCCCGACTGGCATGAGGACAACAGTTCCCACGCATAGTGCGATCACTAGCCCCGTCCCACCAGGGAAAGCGCTCCCTGTGCGAGCGGAAAGGAGTATATACGAGGCCCATAGACACCCTGCCAGTAGCGCGAAAGCGACGCCGACGGGGTCGAGGTCCGTCCCCCCTAGCAGGTCGAGGGGAGCGAGCAAGAGGATACCGGCCGCGGCGAGTACGACCCAAAGCAGGTCCAGAAAGCGTCGGGAGCCCACGACTGCCACGCTGAGAGGACCGATGAACTCCAGCGTCACGGCTACGCCCAGGGGGATGCGGTCAATGGCGAGGTAGAGCGAAAGATTCATCCCGGCCAGCGCGAGCCCGAAGACGGTGGCGACGAGGTATCCCGACCGGTCGTGCCCCCGGAGCTTCGGGCGCACCATGAGGAGCAGCACGAGCGCGGCGAAAGAGATCCTCAAGAACACCGTGCCACCTGGCCCCAGTGAGTCGAAGAGGCTCTTGGCTATGCTCGCCCCAATCTGGACGGAGACTATGGAGAACATCACGAGGACCGTCGGCGATGCGCCCCGTGATCGGTCCGAGACGCGGGCGGCGAGCGAGCGACCGTTCGACAACGTAATGACAACCTTTCCGGTCGCGGTTACGGAGCGGATAGTCTAGCATCCGCGTGCCCCCGGTCTGCGCCGGTGCCATAATGGCTCTCCAGGATACCGAGGAGGAGAAAGGATGACCGACGATACGCACGACCTGCAGGGCGAGGCGGAACCCCTCAACTGGGCCTGCACGAACTGCGGCTACAGGATCGAGGGCGAACTACCTGAGAAGTGCCCCGAGTGCGGCGCAGACAGGGAGATGTTCGACGAGGTGCCTGTGCCTGGCTATTAGGTATCAGGCTTCAGCAATTGCCGCCCCAGGCGAAGCTCCGTCAGCCATAGAGACTCCGAAGAAAATCTTGGCAGGTTGGACCCTGTCACTTCTGCGCCCCCAGGCTACGGCCAGCACGCCTCTAACCTGATACCTGAACCCTCTCGGGCAGTTGTGTCCGGTTCCTGCCTCGGATAAGGTACGGCCCGTGGACATCGTAGCCCTCTCCCAGATCGTCACCTCCGTCACCAACACGCTCTTCGTGATCGTGCTCGCTGCGGGCTACTACTACACCTGGCGGGTGAGCCAGAACACGCTGCAGGAGATGAAGGCGCAGCGCACCGCGATGGGCCGTCCCCTGGTTATAGTGCAGGAGGACTTCGAAAACCTGCCCGAGCTCGACGTGGCGATCCGCAACGTCAGCGAGGGCGCTGCCAGGGACATAGAGTTCGAGTTCTCCATACCGATCGAAAGTTCCAACGGCTTCGTCATCTCGGACCTGCCCTACTTCAAGTACGGGCTGGACTTCCTACCACCGAACGGTGAGATCACCTGCTACTGGGACGAGCTCGACTCCCTGCTGCCTTTCCTGGAGTCGAAGGGTCTCCAGAACGGGATCCACGTGACCACGAGATACAGGGATCTCTCGGGGGACCTGTACCAGAGCCAGTGGCGGCTGAACCCCTTCCTGTACAAAGACACCCGGCTGGTAAGGCGTAAGGGCATGGTAGACCTCGTGAACGCCGTGGAGAAGCTCACACAGAGCAAAGACGGAAGCTCCTAAAGCGCATTGTGGAACCTTCTTCCGCGATGCGCTCTTCTCAGCAAACTGCCTGGCGGCAGCCAGTTAGCATTTCAGCAAAGCCGTGGATTTCGAGACCACCGTTAGGGAGGAGTAGCTCATGCCCGATCGGTTTCGCTTTGCGAATGTGGGCGAGGCCGTTCGAGGAAGAGCTGACAAGCTGAAAGCGAGGGCCGCTATAGGCCCGAAGCGTGCTGAGAGGCGCCAAAGGCGCCGTGCAGACAAGCGCGATTTGCAGAAGATAGCTTCTGCAAATCGCTTCAGAAACTCCAGTCCCGGACTAGCTGGTCTCGGAAAACGTCCACGTCCCCAAAACCTCCGGCGTGCGTACTTTCGAGGCGGGAGATGACCTCGGCCACCGTTTCGTTCGTCGCGGCCATGCGCTCGGCCAGGGTTCGGCCTACTTCGTAGACTAGCTTGCAGGCCGCCGGGGAGTCGGCGTCGAGCATCTCGAGGAGGGCGTCTCTATCCACACCGTGCGCCTCGACCCTGGTCGTGACCTCGACGCTAGCTGCGGCCCTCGGTTCTGTGAGGAGGCCCATCTCGCCCACCACGGTCGGCGCCTCGATCGTAGCCAGGCGTTGGCGGCGACCCGGCAGCACACTCTTGTACACCTCGACGGTTCCTGAGGTGATCACGTACAGCCGCTCCTCGGGACCGCCCTCCTCGAAGATCATCTCCCCAACTTCGAAGCTCGCCGGCTCCAGAAGCTCTTCGAACTCGGCCCGCTCGTCCGCGTCGAGGTGCTTGAAGATCGGTACACCTTCAAGATCTGGCGTCTCTCGCATAAAAAGGGCTCCTTTACACTGACCAGTCAGTGATCAGCCGATCGCGGAAGGCCTCCATGTCCGTCTCCCCCCTGCTCTCGAGCTCCCGGATAGCCTCGACGACTTCCTCGTCGAGGCGCGTGAGCCTCCTCGCGAGGGTGCGGGCGATGCGGTATGAGAGCTTGAAAGCCGCTGGCCTCCCCTCTGAGATCATGCGCCTGAAGGCTTCACGTGGCATCCTTATGGCCTCGACCTCTCCCACGGCAGTGACCGTCGCGGAAGCCCCAGCCTCCCCAAGAAGCCCTCTCTCCCCCACGACCGTCCGCTCGCGCGTGCCGTCGATCTCGGCCAGGAGCCTGCTCCTTCCTCCCGCAAGACTTTTCCTGACCTCAACCGTCCCCGACGTGAGCACGAACAGGCTCCCCGGCTCAGCACCCTCCTCGATGATGTTCTCGCCGGGCCCGAATGAGACAGGCTCAGTGACCTCAGCGACCTCCTCCCTCTCCTCCTCGGTCAGGAACTCGAAGAACCTGACCCCCTGTAGAGCCTCTTCCGTCATCCCATCACCCCGTACCTCAATCTGGCAGTTCCCACGCAAGATTATATGCCCACACTTACCCCGACGAAACGCCACGACTCTCTCCTCGCCCGGCTTCTGGGTCGCTCCACCTGATCACAGAGTGATCCCATGAGCTTAGGTCTTCCTTTATGCGAAGATCAGCTGCCCGTCGGCAGAAGCACACTATCTCGCCAGATACTGATATTGGGGGTGGTGAGCAGCACAGCCAGTAGGATCATGCGTTGGACGGGAAGGCGCTACTGGTGTTGGTCGTTGCCCTCTTGGCACTCGCCGCAGTCGGGCGAGCCTATCCGCCACCCGGCCAGTTGGTCGACGTGAGCAGTCACCGCCTGCACATCTACCGCATCGGAGAAGGCTGCCCCACGGTGATCTTTGAAGCTGCCAACCTGGGTATGTCGGCCCACCGGGTCCGTGTGCAGCGGCAGGCCGCTCGAACCACACGCGTGTGCGCCTACGACCGCGCGGGGTTGGGCTGGAGCCAGGCCGGTGCGAAACCTCAGGACGCCAGGCAGATCTCCAGCGAACTGCACACCCTGCTCAAGAACGCCAACATCGAGGGCCCCTGCGTGCCAGTTGGCCACTCCTGCGGCGGCCTGTACGCCGCACGGTATCCTGAGGGAGTTGCGGGTCGATTCCTCGCACCCGGAGCAGTTCACACGCTCACCGGAAGGGCGGGCGCTGTACGAACAAACCAGGCGGCTGAGTGCCGTCATTCCATTCCTGACGCGGATCGGGGTAATCCGCCCGTTCAACGTCTACCCTGCACACTCCGACTTGCCGCAACAGCAGCGCGTACAGATCGAGGCGTTCAACGCCTCGACGCGACAACTGAGTACGACCGCAGAAGAGTTCCGTGCCACCCCCGAAACCACGGCCGAGGTGCGAAGCGCAGGATCCCTGGGTGACACACCGCTGGCGGTAATAAGTGCTGGTGAACAGTCCTCCGGTTGGCTGGAAATGCAGGAGGAATTAGCCGCACTCTCTTCAGACAGCATCCATCGCGTCGTCGAAGGGGAGACGCACGAATCACTTTTGTACGACAAGGACGACGCGCAGGTGACTACCGCCTATATCTTTCAGGTGGTAGAAGCAGTGCGCAACGATTAACTGCTTACTCCTCGATCCAGCCTCAATAAAGGCGCTGAACTTCGGAGACCCTTGCTTCCCGTCAGTCCTGTGAATTGGGGCAAGAAGAAAGGGCTGGGTCATTGAGGACCCAGCCCTTCGTGTGTACCGCTTCTACCTTACTACTCTTACGAGACTACTTTGTTGAGCTTGCGCTCGAACTGCTCCATCAGGCTCTTGCGGTTCTTGGTGCGCCGCTCATGGTCCCTAACCTGCTTTATCTGCGTTTCCGTTAGCCCATCAAGCCGTCCTGAGATCTCTTCCACACTCAACTCATCGTAGCCCGCTATCGGAAAGCCTCCGTTTACTGACGCTGTAGTAGCAGCAGTAGCGGTGCTTATACCCCTATCTACGCTCTTCTCTACCTCTTGAGTCGCCTGCCTGACATAGTCAAACGGCATGCTGGTGAACGCCTCGGCCCACTGACCGAAGAAACGCTTGTGCGCTTGGTCGCGCTCCTCGAGGATCTCAAAGATAGTGCTAGTTAGCTCCTCGTTGGCATCAGTCTGACGCCTCATACCCTCGGTAACGCTCTTGCTTATCTCCTTGGCGAGCTTGAGGTTTCGCTCGCGTGAAGCGACCCAGTAGTCAGTAGCAATGCGGGCGCTTTCCTGGGCGGACTTGGCGTTGGACTCTGCGATCCTGCCCAGGTCCTCGAAGTAGGTCTTGGTGGTCGTGGCCACTTTGTCGACACCTCCGTCGGTAGTGGTCTCGTCCAGTTGCAAGAATATACCTACCATGCACCCTCCCCAGCTAAACATCCCTACGCTCCTTCCCATAGCTGTGCGGAATACTGAGGGTGCACATCTTCTCCGACGTCGGGTGATCAGAGCATTGGGCCGTACGGGGCAGACAAGGACCGCCCTCGGGGTAGTGGCGCTCCAGTCGGTATCACGGGGACAGAACACAAGAGCGTGGTATGGTATGGTTGAGATAGGTGAGCAGAGGCCTAGAACCACGCCTTAAGGTGAGCGATGGGTACTAAGAGAGGCGTGGGGAGCCAGTGGTGCAACCGGCTGCCGCACATGATTAAGGAGGTTGCGTTCATGAGTGAGCAAGCCCGCAAGGTGCGTAATAAGGCCGTCCCCGAGTGGGCTGAGGGGCTCTACTACAACAAGGGGATCTTCTCAGAGGCCCTCGTCTACCACGACGAGGACTCGATCTACTTCGAGTGCAGGGGCAAGGACAGCGGCATAGTTCGCTTCACTTTCGAGATGCTTGAAGGCCTGAAGATAGTCGAAGAACAGGAAGACGCAACAGAGGCGCGTGCACAGAAGTGAGGTAGCCTTAGGCCGTCAGGGCTGGGGCTAGAAACAATCTCTGAAGGTACCCCAAAATGGAGGGACGGGACCAGGCAGATCCCAGGCCCCTGTCTCCGGAGTCTGCTCCCAAAAAAGAGTAGCTCGTTTCAGTCACCGTCCTCGAGAACCCTGAGGTTCAGACGTAGGCATATTGGTAGTCGTCGCTGTGACGACGTTCTCCCCCGTGGGCAATAGCGCGGTTGTGGAGACAGTGAGCTTGCCCTCCCGGTTGGTCTTCCTGGTCACCTGGCGGAGAAGGGCTTGCCGAAGCCGGAAGGATCCCTCTGGGAGCTTGAGAAGAACCGGACGGTGAAGGTCCTGGGGCTGAGCGGGTAGGCTCAGCAGCTACGAGCAGAGCCAGCAACAAAGCGACCGTAACCGCCAAACGAAGGCTTATCAGGTTCCTACCCATACCGACCTGGGCCCTACGCCTCTCAACGTGTCCTGCTCACTCTCTGTGTTGGGCGGCACGCAGAGCAAACTCCGCGGGTCCGTGTGACTTCACGGAAGTAGCTTGCTGATGCTACAGCAGGTGGCGCATCCCTCGAATGGACCAGATTTACCCAAAGGTAAGTAATGGGTCCAATAGGAACCCCGGTCGGTTGACTACGCCTCCACTTCACCCCGATGGTGAAGCACTCTTGTGAGCGGTACCCGCTTGCCTCTGCGTGCGTCTCGTTACGGTGGTCTTCCCCCTCATTGAGGGGTCGATACGCAACACGCCCTGATGGAGCTTGCGGCCCGGCCCGAGGTCAGAGAAGCACGGCCAATGGCCGAGCCGCGCTCTCGCACCGTAGCCAGGTCCCGACAACAGCGAAGGGCGGCGCTGACTGGGTGCCGGGTTGGTTGCTCACTGCGGGAAGGCCGGCGAGATCCTTTTGGTTCAATTTGACTAGTTGAATGGTCCAAAGTGCTCAGGCCGTTCAGGTGCTTGTCCGTTAGATTAGCCGAAGAGCGGTAAGGAGCACGATCATGGCTAGCGTCCCGATAGAGGTCGAACGGCTGACCCGTTACTACGGCAAGCGGCGTGGCGTCATGGACCTTACCTTCGAGGTGCAGGAGGGTGAAATCTTCGGCTTTCTCGGGCCTAACGGTGCTGGTAAGACGACGACCATCCGCCAGCTCATGGGCCTGATGCGTCCGTCGAGCGGCACCGCTCGTGTCTTCGGCCTGGACTGCTGGCGTGACTCGACAAAGGTGAAAGAGTCCGTCGGGTTTCTACCTGGCGACATCCGCCTCTACGAGAAGATGACCGGCGAGGAGATGCTGGACTTCTTCGCGGCGTTCCGCAGGGTACAGCACAGGCGTTTCCGGCGCGAGCTTGCCGATCGGCTCGGGCTCGACCTCGGCACGAGGATCAAGCACATGTCCAAGGGCAACAGGCAGAAGCTCGCGGTTGCTCAGGCGCTGATGCACGACGCACCGCTCCTGATCCTCGACGAGCCGAGCAGCGGCCTCGACCCCCTGATGCAGGTTGAGTTCGTCGAGCTATTGCGCGAAGAGCAGGCGCGCGGCAAGACCGTCTTCCTCTCCTCCCACCAGCTTCCCGAGGTCGAGCGCATCGCCCATCGCGTGGCCATTATCAGGGAGGGTAGGCTCGTGGCAGTCGAGGAGGTAGCGCGCCTCAAGCAACTGAGGGAACGGCGGATGGAGGTGACCTTGCACGCACCCGTCCCGTCGGAACGGTTCTCGGCGCTCGAGGGGGTGCGGGTAGTGTCGGAAGCGCCGGGAGGGAAGCAGATCGCGCTCGCGGTGCGCGGCAAGCTCGGCCCGCTCCTGCGCGTGCTGAGCGATATGCCGATCGACGACCTTACCTTCGCGCCACCGGATCTTGAGAGCGTGTTCCTCCACTACTACAGCGACGATGAGGATCCCGAGCTCTCGTCCGAGACGCAGCCGCCCGTGGAGGTGCGAGGATGAGTTGGGTAATGTTCCGGAAGGCGCTCAAGGATCTGCGCTGGACGGTCTTCTGGTACGCGTTCGGCCTGGTCCTGTACGGGATCTTGATCCTTTCGTTCTACCCCTCGGTGCGCGAGAACGCCGAGGAGATGCAGCAGCTCATGGGAGCCTTCCCGAAATCCGTGATGGAAGCCTTCGGAGCCAACAATATGTCAACCCTGGCGGGATGGGTGGGAGGCAAGTACCTGAACGTGATGTGGCCCCTGATCATGAGCGTCTTTATCATCATGGCGGGGGCGGCGACCGTGGCGCGCGAAGTGGAACGGGGCACTATCGAATTGCTCCTCTCCGTACCCGAGAGCCGTACCCGTCTCCTCGCGGCGAAGCTGGTCGCGTTGTTCACCGGCATATTGGTGCTCGTGGCGGCGACCATCGGATCCATTGCTCTCGGAGCGGTCCTCGTGGACGAGACGCTGGCGTTCGAGAACCTGCTTGCTCTCGGGGCGGTTCTCCTCTGCTTCAGTGTTGCCGTAGCCGGATATGCGGTGATGCTCTCCTCCTTCTCCAAGGAACGCAGCAAGCCGGCAGGAATGGCGGCTGGGCTCACGCTTGCTTCCTACCTGGCGTGGGTGGTGTCCGATCTGAGTAAGGACTGGGAGTGGCTAAGGAACGTCTCGATCTTTACCGCCTACGAGCCGCAACCCGCGCTCCAGAGTGGCCACATCGAGCTTGCGCACCTGGGAGCGTTGATAGCCGTGGGCCTGATCAGCTCTGTCGTCGCGCTCGCCATCTTCCGGCGGCGCGATGCTATCTCCTAGCAGGGACTCGAACAGAGCACCGTCAACGGATGAGCACCTGGAAGGCCAACATGGCGAGTACCGAGACGGTGACGATGATCGCAACGAGGTTGCCTGATGCCTCATCGAGAGCGTCCGGCACGAGCTCCGAGAAGACCATCCAGATCATTGCCCCCGCAGCGAACCCGAGCCCGTAGGGCAACAGGGGCTTGAAGGTCTCGACGAAGACGAAGGCAGGTACAGCCATCAGTGGTTGCGGCAAGCTGGAGAATACGCTCCAGAAGGCTGCCCGGCTCCATGACACGCCTCTTGGAACGAGCACCAGGCTGATTGCCAGCCCCTCGGGGATGTTGTGGACGGCTATGGCCAGCGTGATGAACAGGCCGAGTTCGATCCCGCCTCCGAACGAAACCCCGACGCCCACTCCTTCTGTGAACGAATGCATGGTCATCACCCCTACTATTAGCAGAGCCTTGCTGGCGTCCAGGTCGTTCATCTGCGCGAAGACCGCAGGGTGCTCGTCGCGCTGCAATAACTTTCGCACGAGGACGATGAAAGCGAGTCCCGTCAGGGCCCCAGCCAGCGTGCGCATCAACCCGTAGCCAACGCCCTCGTAGAGGAGGCCGAAGCTGGCCGCGAGCATGAGCCCAGCGGCTACCGCGTTGGAAGCACCGAGCCATCTGCGGGTGAGGTCCTTTACGAAGATGAAGGGCAGAGCCCCTATCCCGGTCGCTATCGCCGTAAGCAACGCGAAGAGAAACACTTCGGTTGTGGCCGAAACCTGCACGCCGCTCACTTTATTCGTTCCTTACATTGCTGTCAGCCCGAACCTGCGCCAGGCGCGCGAGAAGACTGCGCTTCGAAGGAGCGTGGCTCAAGGCTCGCGTACGACGAGCACGGGGCAGTGGGCGTGGCGTACCACGGAGTCTGAGACGCTGCCGAGCAAGGCCCGCCTCACGCCCCCGAGCCCCCTGCTGCCAACGATGATCATGTCGGCTTGCATGGCTTCGGCGATCCTCACTATCTCCCTGTCTGCGACACCAAACGAGAGGTGGACGTCGCCGACCCTCACGCCCTCGGCCTCTAGCCGGCCCGCGCGTTCGTCTAGAAAAGCCCTGGCATGGCGCTTGGAGCGATCGAGATCCTCCTCCCAGCCCTCCCAGAACTCGGGTCCGGGGTAAGGCCGGAAGGATTCGGTGTCCAGGACGCGCAGGATGTGGAGCTCGGAACCCGTGGCGGTCGAGATTTCGACCGCAGTCTGCCCGGCTGCGTCCGCCCCCGTGGACCCGTCGAGTGCGACGAGGATCTTTCGGTCGCTCCCTTGACCGCCGTTACCGCGCACCACGAGCACCGAGGAGTGGGCGTGGCGGACGACGCTGCTGGAGACACTGCCCATGACGACCCTTCTCAGCGGACCGAGGCCCCTGCTACCCACGATCACCAGATCCGCCCCGATCTCCTCTGCGAGGCGGACGATTTCGACGTCGGGACGGCCAACGGCGACGTGGGCCATCTCGACCCCGCCGCCTGCCTCCTCTATCTTGCGCACTTCTTCGTCGAGTCTCTCCGAGGCCTCGCCCCTGGCGAACTCGCGCATCTCTTTCCAGAACTCGTAGTCGAGGATCTCCGACTCCGCAGCGGCGTAGGCGCTCGGCACGTGGCCAACGTAGACGACGTGAAGCGCCGAGCCGAGGTCATGTGAGAGGTTGATCGCCATGCGCGTGGCCCGCTCCGCCTCAGGGGAGCCATCGGTGGCCAGCAATATCTTCGGGAACATCTCGTCCGTACCTCCGTTTGACCTCATGTATACGCTTCGGGCACTATCTTCTCAGCCGCCCTCTGCGCCCGAAAGGACGGCCTCGGTCCAGGCCCTGATCACACCCTCGAATGACCGCGCCTCGCCAGGGCCAACGCGGCACTCGTCCCTGAGGGCAGCGAGGCGGGGGAGGCCGTGAGGGTCGGATGCGAGTATCCTTGCACATTCTTCGACCTTTAGACGGGCCACGTATTCCGCTATCTGATGCTCCCCGCGAATGGTATCGTGCGCCCTTCTGACGTGCTCTCCGACTGAACGGTCTGCGGATTCTGCCATGTCGGTACTCCGTTCGTAGCTCGCCTTCACAGACAATGTAGCCTCCGGGGAGGAGCGTGCCTAGAGCAAATTGGCCCATCTCCCTGATGTGCATTGACCAATAGGCCTTGTGCGGGTACGACGATGGTCTATTCAAATGGGTTGAATCGTCAAGATAGTTCATGCGGAAGCGTCGGTTATCTTCCAGGATAGGTAGACCGGAAGAGAGGTGTGCGAAGATGGAAGCTATTCACGAAGGGGCGCTGGCGGCTATCGAAGGGGTCTTCGGGGACCGTCTGAAGCGCAGGCCGCAGAGGAGCACGGGGCCGGCTACTGATGGCGCGATGGCCTCCGTATACCCGACGAGTGCGGAGGAAGTTGCGCTCCTCGCTGACGTGGCCGCCCGATACTCCGTACCTCTCGTCGCTCTCGGAGAGCGCACCTGAGCCACCGGCGAAGGAGGGTAGATCCTGGTCCACTTCGACCTCATGCGCGGCCTCCAGCTTCCCGATTCAGACGAACTGTGGGCTGAGGCAGAGCCTGGCGCGCTGTGGCCCGAACTGGACAACGAGCTGCGCGTGCGCGGGCAGAGCCTGACGGTCTATCCTACGAGCGCCCCGAGGGCCACCGTCGGGGGCCGGCTGGCCGAGGACGGCATCGGGGTTGGCTCCTTCGAGTTCGGCAGATGGAGGGTGAACGTGGTATCGGCGGACGTGATCGTGCCCGGCGGCGAGCGCCGGTCCGTCGGTGGAGATGAGCTGCCCTCAGTCCTGGGTTCCGAGAGCGGTGGTGCCATCGTCGTCAGTGCCAGGCTGCGTACCAGGCGCGCCGAGAACGACGTGCCCTGCGCCCTCGCCTTCGGAGATCGCGAGGACATTGCCCGTGCGGTGAAAATTATCTTCGACGCCGGGGTTCCGCTCTGGCACCTTGGTTTCCTGAGCCTGCAGATGGTACGGCTCAGGGGCCTTGGGGAAGGATACGTGCTCTTCGGCGCCTATCCTGGCGAGCGGGACAAGCTGGCCGGAGCGGAGATGCGTGAGATCGCCTCGTCCACCGGCGGACGCGTGCTTCCCTCTACCGACGCGTACAGGGTGTGGGGGGAGAGGTTTTTCCCAGTCGCCCCTCGCGTCCCACGCCCATCCTCTCGGACAGGGCTTTCGTCCCGGTTTCGGAGATCCCGGCTTTCCTGAAGGAGCGTTCTGCGATGGCCGTCCAGGGCACCGTCGCCCGCTCCGGCGAGGTACTGTTACTCGCCTTCGACCCCGCCGAAGTGAACCTGTCGCGATAAGTTCGACGAAGGTACGTGTGCTCCGCTTCGGCTCAACCGCCGATCTGCAGCGGTCCCCGACGACGATGGACGCTGAGGTAGGCGAAATCCTCGGACGTGCTCCGGACGGAACGCCCCGCGCCACGAGGAACGTAAATCAAGATTCCGCTCGATAAGGTATGTCCCTTCCCGTCAACTTCGACCGAGCCAGAACCGGAGATGCCGACGAGGATGACATCTACCTCGTCGTTGACGTGCCAGGCGACGCCGCCTCCCACGCCGAATCGCACCAGGTTGGCGTTGAGATCCACACTCCCATCGAGAGTCCAGATCACACCCGCTCGCCCGGCGGCTGAGGCTGAGATCTCGCCTAAGCTTGTCGAATGCTCCACACCCATGCCGTATGTATCCTAACCCGGATCACGCCTCCGTCGAATTCCTTCGTCAACCAGACTCGTCCGTCTCGGAACACCATATATTATTACGATTTTAGTAATGATTTTGGAGATAGGTGGCAGATCCTGTAATCTTTCTGGGGCTGATAGGGATGGGTTGCGAGTCTGAAGTTTTGTGAAGGGGCATGGGGTTGAGGCTGGAATTGAGCAGTGAGGGAAGGTACGCGTTGAGGGCCCTGCTGTACCTCGCCTGGATCGGGGAGCGGGCGACGGCGCAGAAGATCTCCGCCGAGGCCCACGTTCCACGCCGCCTGCTGGCCCGCATCCTGGCCAGGCTATCGCACGCGAACCTTGTCGAGAGCGAGCAGGGGCGCGGAGGCGGTTCCCGACTGGCGCGCCCGGCGACGCAGATAACGCTCCGGGAGGCAGTGGAAGCCGTCGAAGGACCGTTCGGCGTAACCCACTGCATCGTAGAAGATCGCGCCTGCGCAGAGAGCACCCCATGCGCCCTGCACGACGCCTGGGAAGAAGGCCAGCAGGCCATCCTCGAATACCTGGACACCCAGACCCTGGAAGAGTTCCTCACGCAGAATCCTTCAGGCAAACTGCCTCCCAGAACCTAGCGTCGCAGCCCACACTCCGGAGCACAACCGTCTCCGAAAACTTGCACGACCGCTATACCATGTTTATATTACTCAATTAGTAATAATTGCGCCTGAATCCGCTGGTTCGGCGTTATCTGTGGAGGTGGCTTGTGGTCGGAGGATCTGGGCGGCGGGGGTTGCTTGTATCCAGAGGCTGGGTTCAGGCCGTGGTGCTAACTCTTCTCTTCGGGTTCCTGGTACTTGGGATAATGGGATACGGGACCTACAGTGGGCAGCCGCCGATCCCTGAGAGGGTCGTGGATCCTGCGGGCGACACGGTGTTCACAGGGGAGGACATCAAGGAAGGACAGAAAGTCTTCCTGCGCAACGGGCTGATGGAGTACGGATCAGTCTTCGGGCATGGGGGTTACCTCGGTCCTGACTACACCGCCGACTACCTGCGCCGTTCCGCGCTCGCGGTTCGCGAGGTCTACGGGGGTGGAGACTCGGATCGGGCGGCGGCGCGTACCGTGGAGGAGTTCAAGGAGAACCGTTACGACCCCGGAACAAGGACGCTGGAGTTCACCGGAGCCCAGGTTACCGCCTTCGGGGAGGTCAGCGACCACTATCGACGCTACTTCGGCGAGACGACTACCAGGTACGGTCTGCGCCCGGGTGCGATCACCGACCCGACCGAGATAAAGCAACTCACGGCCTTCTTCGGATGGTCGGCGTGGGCGGCTGCGGCCGAGCGGCCTGGGAAGAACTATTCCTACACCAACGACTGGCCCCCCGAGCCGCTTGTCGGCAACCAGGTAACGGCGAACACGCTCGTTTGGAGTGTGATCTCCCTGATCGCCTTGCTCGGCGGCCTCGGGCTGCTCTTCGGGGCGGTCGGACGGTGGAGTTTCCTCGGCTGGCACGGCAGGGACCAGCAGAGTCTCTCGTTCCGCTCTCCGGGCGACGTGGCGCTCACGCCGGCCCAGCGGGTGTGCGCCTGGTACTTCCTGGTGATGGCCGCCCTCTTTCTCATCCAGACCCTCGTAGGGGCGGCCTCCGAGCACTACAGGGCGGACGTGGCCAGCTTCTTCGGGTTCGACCTGGCCAGGTTCTTGCCTTTCAACGTCGTCAGGACCTGGCATGTGCAACTTTCGATCTTCTGGACGGCGACCTCCTTTCTCGCCGCCGGCATCTTCCTCGCACCGATGATCGCCGGTCGCGAGCCAAGGGGGCAGAGGTGGCTGGCCTTCGGACTGCTTGGTGCCCTGGCCGTAGTCGTCTTCGGCAGCCTCATCGGCGAGTTTGTCGGCATCCACGGCTGGATGGGCGGCCTGTGGTCCTGGTTCGGCAACCAGGGTTACGAATACCTTGACCTCGGGCGCTTCTGGCAGATATTGCTCTCGGTCGGGCTCTTCTTCTGGGTCGTCATCCTCTTCCGGACGATGCGCGGGCGTCTCGGGAGTGAACGCATGGGCAACATGCCCTGGATGTTCTTCCTGGCGGCCCTGGCCATCCCGGCTTTCTACGCCGTGGGACTTCTCGCCAGGCCCGAGGCCAGTTTCCCGACCGCCGACTACTGGCGCTTCATGGTCGTCCACCTGTGGGTCGAGGACTTCCTCGAGCTCTTCACGACCGTCATGGTCGCCTACATCTTCGTGCTGCTAGGCGTCGTCTCCGAGAGGGTGGCGCTCACGGTGATCTTCCTCGACATCGTGCTCTACTCCGTGGGCGGCGTGGTAGGCACGTTGCACCACCTCTACTTCTCGGGGACACCGGCCTCCGCCATGGCCCTTGGCGCCTTCTTCTCGGCGGCCGAGGTCATCCCCCTCACCTTCCTGACGTTCGAGGCCTGGAGCTTCCTGCAACTCGGGGTGCAGCAGGAGTCGCGGTCGCGAACGCCATTTCCCCATCGCTGGGCCGTCATGTTCCTCGTCGCGGTCGGTTTCTGGAACTTCCTCGGCGCAGGCATCCTGGGGTTCCTGATCAACTTGCCCATAGTCTCCTACTTCGAGATAGGGACCGCCCTGACCGCGGCGCACGCCCACGGGGCGATGATGGGCGTCTACGGGATGCTCGCGGCCGGCTTCGCCCTCTTCTGCCTCCGCTACCTCATCCCCGAAGAGCGCTGGTCGGAGAGGGCTGCCAGGATCACCTTCTGGTCCCTGAACCTCGGACTCGCCTGGATGATCTTCGCCACCCTGTTCCCACTTGGCATCCTGCAACTCTACGAGTCCGTAAACACGGGGTACTTCGAGGCGCGCTCGCTCGAGTACGTGACCAACCCGACGAACGCCCTCATCGAGTGGCTGCGCCTCCCTGGTGACGTACTGTTTATCGTCGGGGGCGTACTGCCCCTGCTGTACCTTTGCTACGTCGGCGTGCGCCACCTGGTCCCGCGCGTCACTATGGAGGAGCCCGAGGATATCCTGTTCACCGAGATCACCGAGCCCGCCGGACAGAGGGAGCGTTAGGATGGTGCACGTAGAGGTGTTCCTCGCGGTTGGCTACGCCGTCTTCCTCCTCTGCGTCGCGACCGGACTCGATCTGCTCGCCCGTCACTCACACGCCCGCTCCGAGCGCTTCCGCACCGCGGGTTTCACCTACCACCACACGCACGACGCCTGGATCTGCCCTGAGGACCAGGTCCTGACCCGCAGCGAGACGGACCACGAGCGGCGCCTGGTGCGCTACCGGGGCAGGCCCCACATCTGCAACAACTGCCCCACCAAGGGCGAGTGCACCGACTCGGACGAAGGTCGGGAGGTGGTGCGTGCCATGGATCCCTGGCCCCACTCCGAAGCGGGACGCTTCCATCGCGGCATCTCCCTCTGCGTCGCCTGCGTGGCAGGACTGATCCTCGCCGCCGAAGCACTCCGCAACCACGGTGCTCTCGAACTGGCCGTCCTCGGCGCCGCGTTCGTGGTCGTTGCGCTTGCTGGCTGGCATCTTCACTCTGCCTTCCGCACCACCCCGGCCAACTTT